>NZ_JBTYKD010000031.1:0-22486 GCF_054880495.1 Nostoc sp. | reverse complement strand
GAAACCATAAAGTCGTAATTCGATCAGTCCATAAACTGCCATAATCACCCAGGGCTATTTCATTCTAAACATAAAGGCTGTATGGTAAAATGCAGCACTAAAAATGAAATACATCTAGTACCGTGAGCCAACCAGCAATAATTGAAGCTTTTGTTGAGCTTCAAGACCCCCGTCGCCGAGCTGGGCAACGTCATACGTTGCCATTGTGTCTAGCATTATTTACCCTTGCGTAGGCGCAGCCCGCCTTCGGCATCGCAGGGGGGAATAAAGGATTTTTAGCAATGGGAGATTGGATTGCAAGCTACGACGAAGAATTGATAGAACTATTAAAACCTGTGAAAAATAGATTGCCCTCATATAGCACCTTACGTGGTGCCTTGTTACAGGTTAATTACGAGGAATATGGAGCGTGTCTTGCTAAGTTGTTTAATATACAACCAGTCTGCGGATAAACATAGGGTTAGATGGCAAAGTCATCAAAGGTTCGTATCAAATCGAAGAAGATAATCCTCTCTTCCGATTCCCATCCAGCAATAATGTTAGTTAGCACCTATCGGGGATATTGGGGCGTTGAAAATAAAGTTCATTATGTTCGAGATGTAACTCAAGGAGAAGACGCTTCTAGAATTCGTACTAAACCTTTACCCCAGATTTTTGCTATCGCTCGTAATTTCACTCTGAATTTATATCGAAGTCAAATGTTTGAAAATATGGCACAAGCGAGGGCGCTTATGTTCATTTTGGTTAGACACACTTAAGCAATTTTTTAGAATGAAATAGTCCTGCCATATAGTAATCCTACTTGAATCTTGCTCAGTATACTGAGAAGTCAAGCTTTGTATGTCAAGCTTCTAGGCAGCTTGATTGTTCAAAAATCAAATAGGAGTCCTATATATCGACTGCCAATAAAGAACTGGGAGAGTGTTTGAGAGCCATTACTGCTAATAACATCCTGCGCGCTAGGCTTGAGAGAGAGGATGATAACCCAGGTATAGTTAACCTCACATTGAGCATTGCTAACCTAGAGGATAGGTATCCTCTTAATCAACCCTATGAAGATATTATCCCTGATGCCGTTTAGCTGTCAAGCGCGATCGCTAAGGATACTTTGACTATCGACTTGACTATCAAAAATACCCCTTCTGGTTATTGTTTTGGTTCTAGCCTTCTAGAACCTAAAGGCGGCACCCGGATTTGAACCGGGGGTGGAGGTTTTGCAGACCTCTGCCTTACCACTTGGCTATGCCGCCACAGCATCAAACATACAGCCTTCTGCCTGCCACTCGATAGTTTTGAGAGCCAAAGAGGATCTAACAGCGCTAGTTTAACAATAGTAGCACAAAAACTAATCTGTAATTTTTCCTCGTTCCCATGATTCACATGGGAACGAGAGAACAATAGAGAAATCGAGCTTTTTTCGACTTGTCAAACCTTTACTTCATCGGCAAAACTGCCCCATCGAACAAAATGAAATGGGCCGGCGATAGAACCCCATAGACGTTCATTTGTGTCTAAATCCCTTCCCCGGTCGAGGCTGAAAAATTCTTTAGCGTCAATCTCAAATTCGTTATCTAGATAAGTATTTTTGCCGTCACGAACCACAATGCAGCCTTTACCAGGTTCGACTCTGCCTTTAAAGCTATTACCTGTCCACTCTACAACCATGTTGCAACCTGGCATTTTTTCCAATTGGTCAACGGATAAAACTTTTAAACGTTCGGGGTCACGAGATGCGCCGAAAAATTTTTGTTCTTCTTTAACTGTGTAGTGTTCAATAACAATGTGGTTTTCTGTCGGAATCAACTTCATTACCCGCATTCGATAGGGTTGATTGAGCATAAAATCATAAGCTTGTTCGAGAAACAAACTTACTCCTGAGAACAATTCCAAGGGAAGGGGACGGATACACACGCGAATGTGGGCATAAAAAGGCGGGTTTTCAAAAGCTTGTTCTTGATTGCTAAAGTCAGCTGCCATCCACCGGGCTAAGGTGGCAATATCAGTAGAATGAGTCACGTTGCTTCGCTCCGAATTCAAAATTCCTCTGGGAAAGTTCTGATGTCTACGCAATTTTTCAATTAGATATTACGATCGCTCTTAGTTCCAGAGTGCTAAAATCCCATTGCCTGGGCGACTACGCCCAATTCTGCGGCAATACCCTGTTGAAATTGACTGTGATTGTGCTTAATGGCTGTATCTGGGTCTTTTAGACCATTGCCTGTGAGGACACAAACCACTGTCGCCCCTGTAGGAATTTGGTCTTTCACCTGCAACAACCCCGCTACAGAAGCGGCGCTAGCAGGTTCACAGAAGATACCTTCTGATGTTGCTAAAAGTCGATAAGCGTCGAGAATTTCAGCATCGGTAACGGCGTGGAAATTCCCCTGACTTGCGGTTTGCGCTGCAACAGCTAACTCCCAACTTGCAGGGTTGCCAATGCGAATTGCAGTCGCTAGGGTTTCGGGATGCGGCACTCGCTGACCATGTACTAATGGGGCTGCACCTGCGGCTTGGAATCCCATCATTCGGGGTAGGCGATCGCACTTTTTGGCTTGATGATATTGACAAAATCCCATCCAATATGCTGTGATATTTCCGGCATTGCCCACGGGGATACACAGCCAGTCTGGGGCATCACCTAGCACATCAACAATTTCAAAGGCTGCTGTTTTCTGCCCTTCTATGCGGTAGGGATTGACCGAATTCACCAAAGTTATGGGATAGCTTTTGGACATCTCGCGGACAATTTCTAGCGCTTGGTCAAAATTACCTTTAATTGCCAATACTTCTGCACCGTAGAGTAATGCTTGGGCTAACTTGCCTAGCGCCACATAACCTTCGGGAATCAGTACAAAGGCATTCATTCCCCCACGCCTAGCATAAGCGGCGGCGGAGGCTGAAGTATTGCCCGTGCTAGCACAAATTACTGCTTTTGCCCCTGCTTCCTTGGCTTTGGAAATTGCCATAGTCATCCCCCTGTCTTTGAAGCTGCCGGTGGGATTCAGACCGTCATATTTGACAAAAACCCGCACTTGTCTGCCAATGCGTTCGGCGATCGCTGGCACTGGTATTAGAGGTGTGTTACCCTCCAACAATGTGACAATCGGTGTTTTTTCGCTGACAGGCAAATATTCACGATAGGCTTCTATCAGTCCAGGCCAGGGTTGGCGGTGAGATTTAGCAGTAGACAGGCTCAAAGTCACGGGATTTAAAATTTCTTAATGTAAGGATTGGATATTTAGAAAGGGTGGGATAGGGAAGGAGAGAATGGGGAAAAGGAAGAAAGTAAATTTTTCTTTGCCAGTTCCCAGTTAAGAGTCCCCTAATTCCAAACCTATATTATTAAGAATATTATTTTTTGTGGTGCAGGCGTTACAGTTGCTATTTTTATTTTATTTAGAATGTAAGTTTATCATAAACTGCCACCGCGACCTTCGGTTTAGGGACTGACAAGAAATAAATTATCCATCTTGTGGGGTGGGCAGGAAAGCCCGCCCTGAATATAGGAAGGGTGCAGACACCCATCCCACAAGAAAATTTGGGATGTTTTTTTATCTGTCAGTTCCTTAATAAAAAACTCCATCTCCTTGTGGGTGGAGTTTTTGGGCATGGGGAATGGGGAAGAAGTTACCTGTTTGGCCCATGCCCTATGCCCCAAGGGTTGGGGCGGCTATTCCTCTCCACCCACTTTTGGGATGGACTTTCCCGCCGCTTTCAATGAAATCTAGTCTATATGATCTAAAATCTTGCGTAAATTCCCCCAAAACTGTGCTCATAATTCATACAACCATAATTGACAGGGCATTAATTAAGTTTACATATTGCTAAGTAACCTCAACTGGACAGAAGCTTTGCCACTTAGGGCGATGTTTTCTCTGGAACACAGCCATTATGATCACCGTCTTTGATGATTGAACATAAAATCCATTAGAGTAATTGATTAAAATATACAATTATTTAATAAAGCTTCAAATAGCATTATTATAATATTTCTAATGGTGTGAGTTAAATTATGGATTTAATTAGCGATGCCTACTTGTTTATCTAGTGTTTCCGATCACGAGTCCCAGACCAACTGGGTCAGTAAGTTAACCAAGTCTTATTATCAAGACGATCAGCAAGCTAAATTTATGCATTTACAAGCAGAGGTAGAGTCTCTGTTGCAGCAGTTGGAAAACCTCAAGCACCAACGTCTAGCCGACACTAACCAAAAAGAATAAGTCACTTTTGGAGATAGCGATGTCTACGACGGGCTACGCCTACGCCTTTCCCCTCTCTAATTTAAATTTGAGTCAGGGGTAAATTTTAGTTAGGGGCGTGCTATTCAAAGCGCTGATTTTTCTCAGACCAGCGCCTCAAACTGTAGTTATGAGCATTTTCTACAAGTAAAGCTAAGGATTGCACGCCTGAAAGCTTGGCGATCGCAGAGAGTTTTTGTAAGTAATTTCTTGTAAAATCAGTGTAAATGACTTTATTCTGATCAGACAAAATTATAGTCCGGTCACGGCGTTGCTCTGTGTTTTCTCTCTCAATTCCAGGTTTAGGCAGATTCAAGGATGCTATTTCTTCTACTGAGATAGTCAGTATTATTTCTGGTTGAGCGTTATTTGTTAAATCAATCACTTGAACCGGCCAATCACCCAACTTTTCCTGCATCTGCTCAAAGCTAGGAATAGCACCAGCCGGAACTTCACCCGATTGCTGTAAAGATTGCCACATACTCGATAAAATTATCTTGACCCCTTGGGGATTTTGTTGATGCAGTTCTTGGAGAGTAATTGGAGATGGTTGCACCCATTTCAGTGCTGCATTTGTCAAAGCTAAAGGTTTGGGTTGGAGAAGATTATTTTGATTCTGTGGAATTTTTGGGCTAGCAGCTAATAGACGCAAAACTTTACTCCGCAGTTGCACCGCTTTGATAGTGGCTATACTAATTTGTTGTTCTCCATTTGGCAACCAGACCACAATCTGGATTTCCGGGTCAGAAGTGATTCCCAAAGTTTTCCATAAAAATTTAGCGGCGTCAGTTTTGGGTAAGTTGAAATTCTCAAAGGGGGAATTTAGCCAGCGTTTCCCATCATTAAATGCACTCACTTCCACCTGATACCAAACTTGGTTATCCGTGAGTTTCAAATCTGCTGGGGAATTTGGTTGCAGCCATTCGCTGTTGATAACTTGAGTGATTGGTTGCACAGTACCAACAATCTCACTAGGGTGAGTAGAAAATATTTGGGACTTTCTACCCTCAGGATTAAGTCGTGCTAACAGACTTTGAATATAGGCAAGATTATCTTTTGTAATTTTTGGTTGCGCCTTTAACCAAGAATTAGTACGTTCTTCTCCTCGCTGAACTGCTAAAATCAAAGCGAACCAAGCTTGCACATCTCGTCTATTTGGGTTCACCCGCAACGCCGCCACTGTGCGATTCCACAACGTTTTTTCATCAGCTTTGAGTAGGGTAACAATTTCTTGGCTATTATGTGGCGACGCTTCAAAGACCTGTAAAGCCTTCCCCCAGCGACCATCAATTAAATCTGCCAACACTTGTTGACTAGGACTTGCCCAATTTTTATCAGCTTGAGTTTTAGTAAGTTGGGAATACAAGCGAATCAAATCCATTTGCGCTTGCGCCGCCTCTGGCAAAACTCCTTTGCGCTGTTTCTTGATGAATTTCAACCATTCAAAGGCTGGTGTCCAAAGTCCACTACGGGCAATTGATAGGGCATTTTGGTATGCTAAATCTTTGAGGGCTGCTGATTTGAGAGTAATCGCCTCCAATTCAATTGGTTTGAGGAATAATTTTAGAGGCTTGAGTTGGTAAAGCTGTAAGTGCGGTTCTAAACCTATAGTTTGATCAACAACCAACTCTTTTGTACCATCACCAGTTACCTGCTGCCATTTGGGAAATTGTCCATTAGGACTAGTCCAAGACAACATTTGTAGTAAATTGGTGCGTTCTGGATTGTAGTATACGAGGTAACCGTAGGCGTTTGCACCAGTTACTTGTTGGCGTTGACCCCACAAATTAAACCAAACCCCTGGTAATGGTGTACCGCTTTCAAAGGGTTGCACTTGAGTTAAAGGTAGGGAAATATTGATATCCTGGGGTTCTGATGTCCCATCAAGCAAGGGAGAAATCACAAAGGATTCTTCTAGTCCAGTTATCGGCAATTGAGTCGCCAGATAGTAGTAATTTTCTGACTGAGATTTAAACTCTAACTCTTCTGAGCGCTCGTAAACCCTGAGTTCCACAAGTTCTTCACAATCAGATTCACAATTAGCACGCTGTTGAAAAACTGGGAGTAAAAATGAGTTTTCCGCATCCTGATTTAAAGGCAGAGTTTCCCCAAATATTTGGTTTTTTTTACTCAAATCGAGTTGAATTTGTTTGAGAGTTTGGGGGCGTTCGTGCTTCACAAGGGGAATTTGTGCCCATGCAGGTAAAATTTTATTTAGCCAGCTTACCTGATCTGGATTGAAGATGAAGAGAACGCTAATCCAGGCAAAAGCCATAATTAGACTAGCACTAGTTAACAGAATTGCGATCGCTAGCATTGACGACAACCAACTTGCCCATTTTAGTTTTTTCTGGGGTTTTTTAGCGACGCGTTTTATCACACCTGCATGAGGTTTATTTCGTTTAGAAGCTTTTGGCGTCAGCTTGCGTGAGCGTTTTGCCATATTAGTTTTCAATCAATCCAATAAGACTTATTAGGTATGGGGCATTGGGCATTGGGACTGAATTCTTTCCAATAAACAATACCTAATCGCTAACTTCTAACTCCCCACTCCCCTGTTATACTCGCCCTTTCAAAAAGTTGCCCAAAAGCATTAAGTCTAATTTGGGAAAAAATCCGTAAATTTCCCCATTCCCCATGCTCAAAAACTCCATCCCTTTGTGGGTGGAGTTTTTTATCAGATATATTACAGTCAAGCTTTTCACCCTTCGGGTTCAGCAGTCCCCTGCGACGGTAAACCCGTCTTCAGGGCTGCTTCACCGTATTTACGATGGGAGCGATTATTGGGGTCAGGGTTTTTATATTGCTAATGCGCCAAAATTTCCTCCCACTCAGATTGTGAGAGAGGTTGCAACTCTATTTGCATATCAAAACAATTACTAGCTGCGGCAACCAAAGCTGCAATAAGCTTTTCAATACTTAGACTTTGAGGCAGTTGTACATTCGTAAAAGATTCTGCACCAAATACTTGATTGAACAGTTCAGCATCGGGTTGCAAACGGATTGAACCATGTTGCAAAATTACCCCAGCACGCCGCAGTTGAGCGCTACCAATGAGTTTAGCACCATCTGGTAAAACTAAATCTGCACTGGTAGCGGTGCCAAAACAATTAGGGTTGTGGATGTAACCTCGCCCAACCGTACCGTAATGTAATTGTACGCCAAGCGATCGCCAGCCTTGAATCAAAAACTCACAAATTTTTTCGTACACCTGGAGGCGACTACCCATTAGTCCAGATGTAACTACAGCGTAAGTTAAATCACCTTGATGTAGCACCGCCCGTCCACCGCTAGGACGCCGCACTAAATCCAGTTTTTGCCCTTGCCAAGTTAAATGTTGCCAATATTCAGGGTATTGGCGTTGATGATAGCCGAGAGAAATGGCAGGTGGCAACCAGGTATAAAAGCGCAAAGTTGGCGGATGCTTTCCAGACTGGTGCTGTTCTAGTAACCATCGGTCAATCGCCATTTGCACATCCCCAGCCGCCTCTAGCAAAGGAATTAGTCGCCACACTTTAGAATTCAAGAGTTGGGAGTTAGAGACGCGATTAATCGCGTCTGTACAGGAGTTGGGAGAGACGCGATTAATCGCGTCTGTACAGGAGTTGGGAGTTAGAGATGCGATTAATCGCGTCTGTACAGGAGTTAGGAGTTAAAAAGTTTATACAACTGACAACTTATAACTCAGCACTCATAACTCATAACTGAAGTGAAGCGATTAGTCAAGCTGCACCAAATTCCGATTGTAAAGCTTCATCGTTATTATCAGCGATCGTTGCCACAATGGTAATCAGCCGAGAAACTTCGCCAGGAGATAACTCCGCTAAGGTGCGTGTTGATATCACAACCACTCGGTTTTCAACAATACCAAAACGCGCTTCAAAAGTGCTGGAGCAGTTCAACTCCAACAAATAACGCAGCAATCTGGGTTCATCTTTAGCAGGTAAATTTAGCACCTCAGACCAAACCGTTATGGTGTCTTCATCGGTTGTCCCGTTGAGTTGGACAAATACTTGCACACTTCCATACTTAAATTTCCAGAGATGACCACCTTCTGGAGTGTGGCTAACCATCGCACTGTCGTCTTGTTCCAAAGAATCGATGACATTTTCAATTACCTCGACATGGTTAATGCTTGTCCTCTCGGCGATTAGCTCATTAATGGATTCGTTACTAGTTAGAATTTCTTGGGAGCTTGTCATACAAATTTTTTCTCAACATACTCGCTGTTTGATCTACACATACTTTATAACTTGTAGACGCAGTTAGTTTGAGCTTCCTTTTGCGGCTACCTTCCAAATGTGCATATAGCCTGACGAATTTTTTCACCTGGGAACAGGCACTTGATTAATTACCGACGCAATTACCGCATCCATTTGTAAACCATCTAGCATCGCTTCTGGTTTCAAAATGAGGCGATGACGTAGCAGTGGCGCTGCAACTGCTTTAACATCATCTGGCGTGACAAAATCTTTCGCACCTAACCACGCTAGGGCTTGAGATGTCTGCAACCAAGCACCGGCGGCGCGAGGCGATGCACCTAAAGTTAAATCAGGATATTGACGCGATGTTCTCACCAACGCCAACAAATAATCAACGATCGCTTCTGATACTTTAACCTCTTTGACTGCTTGTCGTGCTTGCAAAATGTCGGCTACTGTTGCGATTGGTTTCAAACGGCTAATATCCAAACGCCGTGCTGCAAAACCCGCCTGACGATTGAGTAACATTTGCTTTTCGGCAGTTTTATCAGGATAATCTACTACCAGCTTAAATAAAAATCTGTCTAACTGCGCCTCTGGTAAGGGATAAGTCCCCTCAAATTCCAGGGGATTTTGGGTTGCAATCACCCAAAATAAATCTGGTAAGGGTAAACTTTCACCATCCAGCGTTACCTGCATCTCTTCCATCGCTTCCAGTAGCGCTGCTTGTGTCTTGGGAGGAGTACGATTGATTTCGTCTGCTAGCAGCACTTCGGTAAATATTGGCCCTTTTTTCAAAGTGAAATTGCGGCTATTCAAGTCAAAAATATTTGTACCAGTAATATCTGAAGGTAAAACATCTGGTGTTAGTTGAATCCGGCGAAACTCCCCTTGAATTAACTGCGCCAACACTTTTACTAGAAGGGTTTTACCAGTTCCCGGTACTCCTTCCAAAATTACGTGTCCACCCGCTAGCAGTGCCACTAAAACTTGTTGTATTAGGCTAGATTGTCCGACAACTACTTGATTAAGACCTTGACTAAGGCGAGTTAAGATAGGATGGGTTTCGCTCATATTTTTTTATTTGGAAGTCCTCAAAAATTAATTACGAATTACGAATTACGAATTACGAATTAGTCTAATGGTTCGCCATTTCCCCAACCAGCTTAACAAGTCTCGTTCACTGATGGGTTGTTTGCGAGATTGTAGCTTTAAAACTGCATCTAGTTCTGCTGCACTTGCGCCTGTTTTTTCTATCCAGAAATTGATCAAGGCTTGAGGTTCTAAAAGTACTTGCCCTAATCCCAAAGCTTTTTGGAGTTGTAGTTGTTCTTGTTTACCCACCATCTGTACAACAAAGTCGGCGGTATCAGCTTTCTGCAACACTCCCGCTAAAGCTTGGATGTATGCCTCACTGTTATCTACAACTGGTGTATTTAAAGCTACTGGCTTACCAAAACGGCGATTCTGCCCCCAAGTTAGCAGCAATAGCAGGATACCTACTTGCACTAATATTGGAAATAAAGGAGTTTTAGCAAAAAAGCTAGATAAATCTCCTTCGCTTTCTTTCTTCCTGATATCGGCATCTTTATAGCCGTGGATGTATTCATCGACAAATACTGTGTTACCTTTTTCAGTAACCAAATTGGCTAGATACTTGAAATTACTTAAATAATCTTGGTAGGCGTTGGCGGCTAAATAAGGAGTGGTAGAAAAAATCACCTTTCCTTGTTTGTAATTTTCTTCCCAGACAATAGCACCAAAGCGATCGCCTAAATCAATTTGCTTTGAGTTAGCTTTTTTATATCGTCTACGTGTATCAATTTTGATATCACCTTGGGGAGATTTCTGCATCGTGCTAAACTCTGCTTCTGTAACCCGCGCCCCTGCACCCAAAATTACCAAAGTATTCCCTTTTTCTACCCATTCACGCTCTTGACTATCCAGTATCCTCTCCCTTGGATAGCCACCTACCTGTAGGATGGTAATTGGGCTGTTCTCTGGCTGAATCTCACTAAAAGGCTTTTGCCAGCGCTTGATAGAAATTCCCTGCTGTTGCATAAAAGCATACCAAGCACCATAGCCATCGGAGGCGCGGTTATAAGTAGAGCCAGTGTTAAGTTTAGTATTATTAGGAGCCGCGATAAAACTAAGTAAAACGATTGCAGTTAGTGCGATCGCTCCCATCCAAGCAAGGCGATTTGAACGTTTCATTTTTGACTTTCACTATAATCACTTCGTTGCAGGATCACTAGTGTTAATACTTACTTATTTTTTAGGTAAAGTCAAAAATATAATTAATCTTATTAACGAACCGCATACTCCTACGGATGCGGCTTTTTAACCAAGACCAAGATTGCTCCTCGCCGTTGATATTCCGGTGAGTTTTTTGACTTAAAATGGTGAATAATCTGAATAGAGGTTTTCTATGAGCATCAGTCTCACACCCGATCAAGAACGCTTTATTCAAACCAAGCTCCAGGCTGGGAAATATCCCTCCGCAGAGGAAGCCCTTGAAATTGCCTTACGGTTGCTAGATGAATACGATCGAGGTTCTCATGCCGGGACGCGAACATGAAATTTTTAACGCGTAGGCGAGCTTTTCATAGACATCGCAAAATTGCAGCAACTTTCCGAACCACTCCTACAATAAGTGACCGATTTCATTGATTTTGTGTTATCCACAAACATCAAGTTAAAATTGTTCAAGTAGATCCCGACACGCTGGCTTGGTTCCAATCTCAAGGCGAGGATTATGAAAAATGTTGGGTTGAAGCCAGGAAAAATTACAGTTCCACAAAGCACGACTCTAGAGGAGTTTTTAAAACTTCCATATATTGAAGAGTCACCAGGTTGGGAATATATTAATGGAGAGGCAATTCAGAAACCAATGGGAGGAGCTAAACACAGCTTATTGCAAAAACGTTTAGTTGCAGTAATTGATGGGTTGGGCAGTAACTACGAAGCCTTTCCTGAATTGCGCTGTACCTGCGGTAATCGTTCAGTAGTTCCTGATGTGGTTGTTATCTCTACCAATCAACTACCACTGGATGAAAGCGGTGAGATTATTAGCAGCGGTATTGATTTTGCACCCGCTTGGGTAATACGAATTCTTTCCCCTGCTCAAAGTCAAACTAAAGTTACTGGCAATATTTTACACTGTTTGAGAAATGGCAGCCAGCTAGGATGGTTGATTGATCCAAGTGAACGCTGTGTTTTAGTTTATCAACCTAATTCTTTACCATATTTATTAGCAGGAAAAGATATATTACCAGTGTTAGAAGATTTGAATTTGACACTCTCTGTTGATGAAGTTTTTGCTTGGTTACATTGCAAAGCTTGACATTATTCCTTTAGTACTGAAACGGGAATTCTCATGACTATTTGGGACATTGCGTAGGCGTAGCCCGCACTTCTCTACGAGATCCTTCGGCAAGCTCAGGGCATCGCGCTGCGCGAACGGTAAGCTCAGTGACCATCGTAGACATCGCCTCTCGGTGCTGCTTTCATTTCACAAAAATTAGATATAGCGGTTCTCGCTTGAGTGAGGTACAAGAACCCCACCCCCAACCCCCTCCCCGCAAGCGAGGAGGGGGCTAAGATGTACCTTATGTGATTAGGAAACGCTATAAGACTGATATATTTAAGCTAAATAATTTTCATCTAATAATTGTACAAGAGTGTAAGGACACTTTTCTAGAAAAATACTTAAATCGGTTTTAATTTTTACAAAATCAACCGCACTTTGATAAATATTCTCTAAATCATCCTGTAACTTGTTTATTAAATTCGTCGTTAAATGATTATTTAAGTCATATCTAAAGGTTTTAATTTCTCCAATCCAATGACGATAGTTTCTTTCATATTCTACCTGCCAATATTGGAGTAATAATAAATGAATAATAATTTGCCTTAAAAGACTTTTGGCTTTAGCTAAATCTCTTTTCCCCAAACTGATTAATTCCTCAATTAAGTTTTCTAAATCAAGTTGGTTAAACTGTTTTTGTTTTAATAATTCAATAGTTTTTTCTAACCATAAATTATCATCGGTTTCATAGAGTTGTTTTAAGTTGGTAGTAATTGTCATATTTTTACCTTATACCTACGTTCCATAATTTAATCATATACAATTACAAAAAACTCCACCCACTCTTGGGATGGAAAGGGATAGCCGCTTTCAATAAATTTATAGATGCAAACCACCAAAATATAGATAAGTTGTTAAGGTGTGCATACAACTCTTAACTGACTCTACCTAAATGCTTTTGAAGATGCAACTCTTTCAATGCTGCTTTTATTTCACACAAACTCGAAACGTCCCACCATCTCTTCAGGTGTTATCACCTCATACATCAAAACCAAAGTTTCAATGATTTAACCATAAATAAGCCAAATATATATTTAGATAAGTCGTGTACAAAGCGATTACCACGACATGAGAAAGCGCTTTGAAAAGATAATACTGTGAATTTCGGGTGGTGTTGAGTTAAAAAAGAAACATGAAAATCCTCAAACCCATCACTAATTGGTTAGAAACCCGTGCTTGTGCCCCTTCTTATGGGGGTTGGGTACTAGCAGCAACCGCTATTTGTTTTTTTGGAGCAGGTATCAATACGATGGCTGGTTGGCTATACGCCATTAGTGGCATCAGTTTTGCCCTTTTGGGTGTAGCAGCTATCTTACCACCGCGATCGCTCACACGTCTATCAATTACCCGTCGTCCCATCCAACCTGTATCAGCTGGCGATGATCTGACGGTGGAATTAGAAATCTGCAATCAGACACAGCAGCCTGTCAGCTTGTTGCAAGTTGAGGATATAATACCCTTCGTCTTAGGGAAACCAGTACAAAAGGCAATCGAAACAATTCCTAGCCAAGGTAGTTACCGTTGGGTATATTATCACCCTACCCAGCGCCGGGGCGTTTATCGCTGGCATACAGTCGAACTAGGTTCTGGTGCGCCTTTGGGGTTGTTCTGGTGTCGCCGTCAGCGTGATTGTGCTGCAATGGCGATCGTCTATCCGACAGTGTTACCCTTGGTTATCTGCCCCTTAGTCGATGAAATGGGGCAAGAAGAGAGCAAAAAGGGCGATGCCCGTGGTAGACCATTGCAGACAGCGACAACGGGGCTGGTGCGATCGCTCCGTCCCTACCGCATCGGAGATCCGACTCGTCTGATTCACTGGCGGACTAGCGCCCGTTATGGCGAATTAAGGGTGCGAGAGTTAGAAATGGTCACAGGTGGACAAGAAATAGTTATTGCTCTTGACAGTGCTAGCAATTGGGAAGATGAAAACTTTGAACAAGCAGTAATTGCCGCCGCTTCGCTGTATTTTTACGCACAGCAACAGCAATTAGAGGTGCAACTCTGGACAGCATCAACAAATTTAATTAAAGGCGATCGCTTTGTACTAGAAACCTTAGCAGCAACCACAGCCCTAGAAGATGCCAGTTCAGTAGTTCCTAAAAACTACCCTTTGATTTGGCTGACTCAAAACCCCCTGAGCCTTGCTACTCTTCCTCAAGGCAGTCGCTGGGTTTTGTGGCCAAATATTTCCTCACCACCAGAATCAGAGGTAATCAATTTGGAACACCCTGGTATAATTTTGCAAAGCGATGTCTCCGACGGGCTACGCCTACGCCCTCTGCAACCCCAACTGCAAAAAACATTACATTCGTATTAATCAATACCTTCACCAAAAAACCACATCCTAGAAGGGCTATACGAACAAAGCCTACCTCCCAAGATTGTAAAGCTTTTAGCCTACGGAGGTGTAGCTCTTGTTTGTATAGCCACGACTTCTAGTTATTCGGGCAAGGTGCAAGGTTTGAGTTAACTTTGCTTTAGCTGTTTACGTCTTAATACTGAACCAGCACTTAAAGTAGCTATTGTCAGTAGCCCTGGTAGAAATGTAGGTTCAGGAACAGATGTAACTTTTTCATTAAAAGTAAAGTTATCTAGCGCAAACTGTGTCCCGCGACCACCCGTCTTTATAAGATAATCCGGCTCAACTCCACCAAATGACGTAAACTTTAATTCATCAACACCAAAATAATCAAAATTAACTAAAGTTGGCTGTGTCGTATCTACAACCACAGTTTTTGAATACAGGGTTGCGCCGCTCTTTAAACCTTGTACAGTAACCGAAAGACCATCATACCAAGTAGCTGATAGGTAAGCACTGTTGAAGTCAAAAATACTATCACTTACTAGGGCTGTGCTTCCAGATCCGTTGAAAGCCATATAGTTTCCCGATACTCTGCCATTGTCTTCGCCTGTACGTCTAACTCTAGGACTTGAGCCATTAACGTAGTAAAAATTATCCCAATTAAATCCTCCGTAACCATTAGGAATCTGATCATAATATGAAATGGGCGCTATATCATCAAATGTTAAAACAGTAGCTTGTGCTACGGCTCCTATTCCCAAAACGATGACTGTTGCTGCGATCGCAGCAGTCGATAATTTTTTCGCAACAGTTGAAATACTCATATGGTAGTAGTTGTAACTCTTGATAAGTTTGTGCTTTTTTTTGTTACACATTTCACAATATACACTAACTTGCAAAAAATAAGTATTATTACTTAGTCATTTTATCAAATCTTATAAAGCTATGATGAAGAGAATTCAGCAAAATGTATAAATAAACAAAGCCTGACATAAGTGTACTCAAAGGATCGCCCTTGGCATCTTCCCTTAGACGCATCACAGCGTCGTTTGTTGATGAGAATAAATCAACCTCTTGACTTTTAAATTCTGCCTGAAGATGCAACTTGAATTTTGATTAGCTTATAAGTTAAGCTTGTGAGATTTCTGAGATTTTGTCTGATCCCAGCACAGCCGACATATCAGCCTTGGAGTAAAGTAAAACAATTTGAGCAGGTAAAGTTGGGAAAATACACCCAGTAATCCCTTAGTGAGGCTAAGGTACAATGCAAAGAAATATTTAAATTATGAGCAACATGATCACATCAGAAAATAACACAAAATCCACCGATAAAAGCCTAGAGGCGATGCGGCATTTTTCCGAACAATACGCCAAGCGTACTGGAACATACTTCTGTTCTGAACCTTCTGTCACCGCAGTTGTGATTGAAGGACTAGCCAAACATAAAGACGATCTAGGTGCGCCTTTATGTCCCTGTCGCCACTACGAAGATAAAGAGGCTGAGGTTCACGCCACATATTGGAACTGTCCTTGTGTACCCATGAGAGAACGCAAAGAGTGCCATTGTATGTTGTTCCTCACCCCTGACAACGAGTTTGCTGGAGAAAAACAAGACATATCTCTCGAAACAATCAAAGAAGTACGAGACAGCATGGGATGAGCGAAATCATGCCCCAAGAGTTTTGGCAAGGCGTAGAACAGTTCAATTCTGGTCAGTTCTATGCCTGTCATGACACTTTAGAGGCTTTGTGGATTGAAGCTGGCGAACCAGAAAAAACCTTTTATCAAGGCATTCTCCAGATTGCTGTGGCACTGTATCATTTGGAGAATCTTAACTGGCGAGGTGCAGTAATTCTACTTGGAGAAGGCGGCAATCGCCTGCGGCGTTACCCATCTAGTTACAGCGGGATTGATGTCGATGAGCTATTGAGTCAGAGCGCAGCATTGTTGACGACATTACAACAAATCGGCCCAGAGAAGATTACATCTGGTGATTTGGGTGAAAATCAAGTCTTATCTTTGCCTAGAATTGTGCTAACTACTGATTAGTAATGAGTTGAAGTTGGGAAAAGTAGCTGCAATATTCGGCAGAATAACTAATTTTTGGAATAACCGCATTTTCAGCTTGGATGTTTGATTATAGATATTAGAGTTCCGAGTTCTGAGCTTAAAGTTCTGAGTTATGAGCTTGAAGTTCCGAGTTATGAGCTTAGAGTTCCGAGTTATGAGCTTAGAGTTCTGAGTTATGAGCTTGAAGTTCCGAGTTATGAGCTTGAAGTTCCGAGTTATGAGCTTAAAGTTCCGAGTTCCGAGTTCCAATATATTAAGCTGTAGTAGATTTCATACCAATTACTTGAAACCTTGAGGTTGGGGGTAGCGTCACTATTTCAGCCAGTAGTTATCGAAAATCACTCCAGATTATATATTTCATCGTCTGGATAAAGTAGTTGAGATAATTAGAATACAAGCTGAAATCCTAAATCCCAAATTGCTATGATGCCCTGCTATCAATTGCCAATATCACAGATGCGTCGCTTTGGATTAGCTTTAATGCTGCCAGTTGCACTCTTGGGCGCTTTCGTCTTCCCTACCCAACTACAAACCGCTACTGCACAAACATCTGGAGCAAATCGTCCCCTCACTATCCGCGCTGATGTGCAAGAATATGACGCTAAAAATCAAGTAATCACCGCTCGCGGTAATGTGCAAATGTTGTATCCGGCTCGCCAGATTCAGGCAACATCTGCCCAAGCACAGTACTTTAGTAAAGAACGCCGAATTGATTTCAGTGGCAATGTCTATATTTTGCAACAGGGCGGTAACAGTATCCGAGCAGAGAAGGTAACTTATTTAATTGACGAAGGGCGATTTGTTGCCTTACCCCAATCCAACCGTCAGGTAGAGTCCATCTACATGATCCAGGAATCAAATAATGATGGCCAAACTGCGAAGCCTGCCCCACAGACACCAGCATTCAAACCTTCTAATTAGCATCTACCATCAAGAAAGAGTGCCTCCAGCGTGAAAATTGTTTTAGAGAATATTCACAAATCTTACGGCAAGCGAGTAATTGTTAATCGTGTCAATCTTTCTGTTGCTCAGGGCGAAGTCGTTGGTTTACTAGGCCCCAATGGGGCTGGTAAAACGACGACCTTTTATATTGCCACAGGTTTAGAAAAACCCAATCAAGGAAAAGTCTGGTTAGGTAATCTAGATGTTACGGGAATGCCAATGCACAAAAGGGCGCGATTGGGTATTGGCTATCTAGCACAAGAAGCAAGTGTTTTTCGCCAACTCTCGGTAGAGGATAATATTCTGTTGGTGCTAGAGCAAACTAATGTGCCACGATGGGAGTGGTCAAGGCGACTAAAAACTTTACTGCGGGAGTTTCGCTTGGAAAAATTAGCCAATAGCAAAGGAATTCAACTTTCTGGTGGTGAGCGACGGCGGACGGAATTAGCAAGGTCTTTAGCTGCTGGAAAAGAAGGCCCAAAATTTTTACTTTTGGATGAACCTTTTGCGGGAGTTGATCCGATCGCAGTCTCAGAAATTCAGCAAATTGTGGCACAACTGCGCGATCGCGGTATGGGAATCTTAATTACAGATCATAATGTCCGCGAAACCCTGGCAATCACCGATCGCGCCTACATCATGCGCGAGGGACAAATACTCGCTTTTGGCGCTGCTGACGAACTCTACAGCAACCCTCTCGTGCGGCAATATTATTTAGGGGACAATTTTCAAGTCTAAATTAACAATTATTTAGTTAATATTTTCAAAGGATATTTTTATTGTTTGTTCTTAAGCATAAATTTCTTAATTTATTTCATTTAGGACTTACGCACTGTACAAATTCATCGTAATGAGCGTTAAAAAAAATAGGTTGTTTCAGGCTTTTCTTAATTATCCTTTGATCGTAAATAGACAATGCTGTAGGGGTAAAGCATGCTAAACCCCTACGAGAGATGTGGGTTTTCACTTGATACATATTTGGTATTTCTTGTCAATGCGTAAGTCCTATCATTTTGCTTTCTCAGCTATTGAGAATTGAACTTTGATGCTAAATACACTAGATACAGCAGTTTGCAATTAAGTGAGTTACAGAGCCTAGACTCAAGACCTAAACTCCTGTACAGACCCGATTAATCGCGTCTCTCCAAACTCCTCCTGTATACTTTGCTTTACCCAGGTTATCAATATTTAACTTTTCAACTTGCTTATGATCTCAAAGAAGCTCACGTCTTTCTACAGCCTCCATTCGCTGCTGCCTTTTACGATCATGGATCGCTATCTTGCCAGCGAATTGTTAGCGCCGTTTTTCTTTGGTGTCGGAGCTTTTTCATCGCTAGGCGTTACCATTGATGCTGTATTTGATCTCGTCAGAAAAATTGTAGAATCTGGGCTACCTATAGACATTGCTATTCAAGTTTTTTTGTTGAAATTTCCCAACTTTATCGTTTTAGCCTTCCCTATGTCTACGCTGCTGGCTACTTTGATGACCTACAGTCGTCTTTCTAGCGACAGCGAACTAATTGCCCTGCGTGGTTGTGGGGTCAGTGTCTATCGCATGGTGCTAACTGCTGTGATGTTAAGTCTTGTGGTAACAGGAATGACATTTGTATTTAACGAACAAATTGCACCAGCAGCAAATTATCAAGCGGCGATGACTCTAGATAAAGCCCTCAAATCAGATAAGCCAACTTTTAAACAGCAAAATATTTTCTATCCTGAATACCAGGATGTTGTCCAGCCGGATGGCTCTAATAATAGGAGATTGACACGCTTGTTTTACGCCGACCAGTTTGATGGTAAGCGGATGAAAGGTTTGACGATTATAGACGGCTCAACAAAAGGTCTGAATCAAATTGTGGTATCAGAATCTGCCCAGTGGAATCCTTCGCAAAATGTCTGGGATTTTTACAACGGCACGATCTATTTTGTCGCTGCCGATCGCTCTTATCGCAACATTGTCAGATTTGAACACCAACAACTGCAACTACCGCGCACACCATTAAGTTTGGCAGAAAAAAGCCGGGACTATGGTGAGATGAATATTTCTGAAGCACTACAACAACTAGAAGTAGAAAATCTCGGTGGCGATCGCCAAAAAATTCGTAAACTCGAAGTGCGGATTCAACAAAAAATCTCTTTACCTTTTGTATGCGTAGTTTTTGGCTTAGTAGGTGCAGCGATGGGAAGCATACCCCAGCGAACTGGAAAAGGCACCAGCTTTGGGATTAGTGTGATAGTTATTTTTTCATACTACTTAATTTTCTTTATTAGTGGTGCGATCGGGCAAGCAGGTGTCCTCTCTCCCTTTATGGGGGCTTGGTTGCCCAACTTTCTTTTTTTGGGAATAGGTCTATTCTTATTGATCCGAGTTGCCAAACGATAGATAAATTGAGGAAAAACAAAAACCTCACCCTATCCTGACGGACATCCCTCTCCTTACCAAGGAGAGGGACAGGTTTTGCGTAGCAGAACCAGGGTGAGGTTTTCTTAAGCTATTCGAGAAACCGTAAATTGCGTCCAGAGAAACTTCTGTGTACACCGTAGCCTTCTAACAGAGAGGTCAAACTCCACCCATCGGACTCACATTCAATTACGGATGATAATTTCGACATTCCGGTGCATCTGGGTTTTCCTTACAGTATTCTTCAAAAGAAACTTTGGCTGATACCATACCCTCAGATTTCTGATGAGCTGCTTCTGCTTGGAGTTCTTCTACCTCATCCCAAGCGGCTGCACAGGGTTTAGAATAAGCACCTTGTTCAGTGCAAATAGCACGAGCCTGCTCAATTGCTTTTTGAATTCTTTCCTCCAGCAGTAGCGCTTGTGGCGCTTCCACAAAGTCGCTTTTGGTCAAAATATCGGTAATCGAGATGATGCCCAACAGCTTACCTTGAATCACAGGTGCCCTGTGGATACCAGTGTTAGCAAATAACCGCGCTACATATTCCACACCCAAATCAGGATTTACTACAATGCAAGGCTTGCTCATAATTTCATAAACCCGCACTTGCTTTGGATCTTTACCGTAGGCTGTTACCTTATAGACAATATCCGTTTCTGTCACAATACCATAAGCATCATTGTCATAACGACGATCCACAACCAGCGATCGCAATCCTTTTTCTTTCATCACCCCCACTGCTTCAGCAACAGTCGCCGAACCGCGAATGGTAACTACGTCTTTGGTCATGATATCTTCAGCTTTCATCATTGCTGTAGTCTCCTGGTTATAGTACGGTGCAGCACAGCGCCTTCAGAGCGTACAGTTTGCTAACTAGAAAGTAAAAAAGTTATACTTTTGTCCGGCTACAACAATAAATTAGACCAGTTGTCAACTTCTGATGTTATCAAGTGTTACCGATACCCAAAAACTAACCATAAATTGCCATAACTTTCTATAAAATCTTGCCAAAGGACTCCAGCCGCTAATAAGAAACGTGGATTAAATAAAATGCAAAACTTCATTCTGTATCTAGCTTCCCTCTCCTGATAAAGGAGAGGGATTGAGGGTGAGGTAAGCCAGGGACATAAATTGTATGTCATTTAATTCTTATTTCTAAGTAAATTTTTGACTACTATAGCAATCCGGAATCATTCATGAGAAAATACTGAGATAGCTAAAAAGTAATGTTTGCAACCAGAGTATAAGTATAGTTATATGGATGCAATTGTTATCTCCTGTGGGGAGACATTTGTGGCTATGTTTGGGGGAAAACTAGTGAGCGAGTTTCAATACCAGTAGTAAATGCTCGCTATAAACAAACACCTGAACGGTGCATTAAATTAGGGACTTCCAAGAAATAAATTACTACTACTTGTGGGGTGGGCATCCTGCCCGCCCTTGTGTACCTCATTCAGATGAAATGTGCTGTATGTCTATTGGTAATGACTAATAACTCATGGAGAAGTTAGGATAAAATCACCATTCAAACTTAAGTTGAGATATTTCCTGTTGAGGAAAGCAAAAGCATTAAACAGCAATGCCTTCAGCTTCTGTCAAGTTTTCCCGATTCGAGTAAATTTCAATTACCAATCCCATGCCAAATCGTCATTATCCTCCCGCTTACTTACGCTATCTCAAAGCCAGGTTATCGAATCTAGCGCGACCCGCCTTTTGGGGAACTGCAATTTTTTTATCTGTAGTAGGGCTAGTAACCTGGGAATACTGGTCAAACCCAGATATTTTCGTTTATAAGCAAAAAAAACAAGTCACTTCACAAGAGCCTGCGGATTCCTCCCTGTCAGCAGAAAACAGAGCTATTGCAGCAGATATTGATAACTTGCCAGTTTTATTTAATGACTTTGAGCAAGCAACTTTCTCAGGTACAGCAAATACCCCGAAGGAAAACACTCAGGGAGAAAAGAGCAAAGACTTATTAGAGGATGCAATTAACAAACAAAAGTCTGCTAGTGATACCAAATTAAATCCTGGTTTAGGCGTTAATGGCGACACCTCGCCAAGTGTAGAAAATCCCTTTGTTGTACAAACAGAAAATTTATTGCGTACTGGGACGGTTGATAATAATAACCAACTTCTAGGTCTTAAGACCTTAAATGCGGCGTCTGAACCAACAGGGGAGCAACAAATATCCTCTAGTCTGGGTATTGGATTCACTAATCAAACCAACAAGAGTCAAAATTCTGTGTCCATCAGCCCTCTGCAAGGGGCGCTCAACCAATCGACAAACCAGAAATTGTCTAATTTTAATAGTACTACAACTCAAATCAATGCCTTGGGGCGCGTCTCTGACCCAGGAACACCGCTAATGCCACCCATCAACAGCTTACCCAGTCAGAATTCTCTACCTAGCACTGGGTTAACTGCTGGGACAGGCGACACGTCAACGGGTACGAACTTGCTGCCAAATTCCTACAATAATTTAAATAACGGTCAGGTGTTACCTAACAATGGGTTAACTACTGGTACAGGTTCTACTTCAACGGGTACAAATTTCCCACAAAATCCCTACAATAATTTAAATAACGGTCAAGTATTACCTAACGTATCACCATTGACACCCCCAGTCACCTCTCTGGCACCAACTAATATTGCACCTTACTCTAGCCAGAGTCCAAGTCAAGGCGTTGTCACCCCCACAAACCCTGTAGGATATGGTAATTATGGCTTGCAGCAGCCGGCTCAACTACCACAGTCCTATGGTAATTATGGCTTGCAGCAACCGACGCAACTACCACAGTCCTATGGTAATTATGGCTTACAGCAGCCGGCTCAACTACCACAGTCCTATGGTAATTATGGCTTACAGCAGCCGACTCAACTACCACAGTCTAATTCCCTATATCTTCGCCAGCTTCGACAGTATACAGGTAGTGGGCAAAGGTGATTTTATTTATTTGCAGTGAA
>NZ_JBTYKD010000030.1:0-61955 GCF_054880495.1 Nostoc sp. | reverse complement strand
TCTAAAGGATTGTTCCGGAAAGAGTCAGGATAAGTCGTGATTTTTGAAGCCAGTTTTAAGTAATTTGGGAGAGCGATTTAGATGCGTTTACCCTGCTTTTACTTCATCCCCGGATGCCTCAGCCACAGCCGCCAATCTATCTGCCGCAGCTTGCACAATTTGAGCCACTTGTGCCAGAGGCATGTGCTGGATTTGTCTCAGAATCAGACTCAAATCTGAGGTTTCTGGAATTGGCTTGCCATCTATGCAGCTAATTAACTCTTCCATTGTGTAGCCTGCTTTCGATGCGATTTGAGCCAAATTTTCAGTATCTGGCACTTTCACACCTTTTTCCCACATCTGAACGGCAGTAGCAGAAACTCCCAAAAGCTTACCAAACCCTCGCTGACTCATTGAACCGCGAGCTAGTTTAATAATTTCAATCAGTTTTTCTTTGCTTTCGATGTTCACTGCTTGTATAGCTAGCCAACTGTATTTACAAGTTTACTTCCAATATTACAAGTTTACTTTTATATTGACAGCCTTGTGTTTTAGTACTAAACTATATCTCTAGTTGTAAATTGGCAACTACAGGCATCAAGCTAGTAGACGAACCCATCTATCTTTAATCAATCCAAAAAACTTAGTTTGCTACGGCAGTTGAGCTAGTAGCTAAACTTTGCTGCGAAGAAATAATATCGAAGGTGCATCATGTTTCGCAAGCCACGCAAAATTAATCAATATCGCCGCAAAGGTAAAAATCTTATAGCCACTAATAAAATTAAACCAGAACAGTGGAACATTTCTGAGGCAGAAACCAAAGAAGCATTAAAAGTTAAAGGCTACGATGTTAAACAAATCAAAAAAATCCACCGTCTGAAGCATCAAGTGTGTATTTCCTACTGGGATGCAAAAGGCAATGTGTGCAGCAGCTTTTTTAGCTATCGGATTTTTGCGCGTTGGCAAAAGGAAGTAGAAAAGCTAATTTATACCTGTCAAACCCTAAAGGAATGGGCGAAGCTAAATTACTTTATGAAGTACGAATTTGCCTATTACCATTATCCCAGTGAAATAGAAGATGCACTCGACCTGATATTAGAAAACCACCTGTCTGTCTTAAAAGCAACAGTACAACAAGTAGTTTTACAGAGTTTTTAACCGCAAAAATTAGTTAGCGGCAGAAGTCGCTAACTCCGCAAGACGTTCTTGCTGGTCTAGAGATATACAAGATTGGATAAGCGTCTCTAAATCACCTTCCAAAACAGGGTTAAGGGAATAATTCTGACCTAAGCGATGATCGGTAGCGCGGTTATCTTTATAATTATAGGTGCGAATTTTTTCCGATCGCGATCCTGTACCAACTTGCGATCGCCGCATGGAAGTTACAGCCTCTTGTTGTTCGCGTAACTTCATCTCATACAACTTCGCCCGCAGAATTTGCATCGCCCGTTCTTTGTTTTGCAACTGGCTGCGTTCTTCTGTACAGAAAATCCGAATTCCTGTCGGTTTGTGCATCAAGTCGGCGGCTGTTTCCACCTTATTGACGTTTTGACCACCAGCACCACCAGAACGAGCTGTGGTCATTTCAATATCTTTCGGGTCAATGTGAATTTCCACATCATCCACCTCTGGCATAATCGCCACGGTCGCTGTGGAAGTATGAATCCTTCCCCCAGCTTCGGTTGCTGGTACACGTTGCACACGATGCACTCCAGCTTCAAACTTTAACTGACTATAAACGTCATCACCTTTAATTTCGAGAACGATCTCTTTCCAGCCGCCCATTTCTCCTAGAGATTGGCTCACTAGAGAAACTTTCCAACCTTGAGTCTGGGCATAGCGGGTGTACATTCGCATCAAATCGCCAGCCCAAATACTTGCTTCATCGCCACCAGTGCCAGCGCGAATTTCCAACATGATATTCTTTTCATCATTGGGGTCGCGTGGTAGCAGCAAGACTTTCAAGCGAGTCTCTAAATATTCTATTTTTTCCTCAAGTTCCTTGACTTCTAGTGCTGCCATTTCTTGCAACTCTGGGTCACTCGCAGATTCTTTGTAAACCTGACGCGCTCCAATCAAGTCTTCTTGGGCTGTTTTCCAAATTTCATAGGTATTAACTACCTCTTCCAAAGAAGAACGAGACTTAGCAATTTCTTGATATTCATCAGGGTTGCTAGCGGTATCGGGGTCGCCAAGACGCCGTGTTAATTCATTAAAGGTTTGTTCAACGGATTTTAGTTTGTCCAGTAAGTATGATTCAGCCATGACCAGTGCGATCGCTCCTTAAAAAAATAACAAATTGGCTCGAGCATATAAATGAAAATCGACCCAGCTGATGCAGGGCCGTCGTTAACAGCAGAGCCAACTCGCTACTTTTTGTTTTCTTCGTCGCCAGATGTTTGAGTACTGCTCATACCGTACTTGCGGAGGAAGCGCTCTACTCGACCCTCAGTGTCAATAATCTTCTGAGTGCCGGTGTAAAATGGGTGATTTCCAGACCAAACATCTACGTGCAATTCTGGCTTAGTAGAGCCAATGGTCATAACAACTTGACCGTTGCAGTAAACTTTAGCGTCTGGATACCACTTGGGGTGAATATCAGATTTAGCCATTGTTCTTTTGTGATGAATCTATAATAAATTATAACTTTCAGCGTTCAATTGGGGCTAGGGAGTCGGGAGCAGGGGAAGAATAACTATTGGTTATTGATTAATCCTCAATGCCCAATGCCCCATGCCCCATGCCTAATGCCCTAACGCTTAGAATACTGAGGTGCTTTCCGGGCTTTATGTAAACCATATTTTTTCCGCTCTTTTGCTCTCGGATCACGAGTCAGATAACCTTCGGTTTTCAAAGGTGGGCGGTTGTCTGGGTCTAGTTGGCACAAAGCACGAGCAACTCCCAAACGAACAGAATCAGCCTGTCCGGTTAAGCCACCGCCTTCTGCTTTCACCAAAATGTCATATTCGTTTTCTAGTCCCAGAGTTTCCAAGGGTGCTTTGATCACTCCCAGGTAGTTGGGGTTAAATTGGAAATACAAATTTCCATCTTTACCGTTTACAGTCAGTTGACCAGTGCCTGGAACCAAGCGTACCCTTGCTACTGCGTTCTTACGACGACCAGTACCCCAGTATACGGCGCGACCGCTATTGGCATCTGCTACTACCATTAATTTTCTTCTCCAGGAATTGTACTAATTTGTAGTTCTTTCGGTTGTTGAGCATCGTGGGGATGCGTGGGACCAGCGTAGACTTTCAGCTTGGTGAACAACTGCTTGCCCAGGCTATTTTTAGGTAGCATACCTTTAACAGCCTGTTCTAAAATCCGCTCTGGTATGCGCTGTTGCAATTTAGCGAAAGTTTCCGTTTTCATCCCACCGGGACGACCAGAATGGCGACGGTAAAGCTTTTGAGTGCGCTTTTTGCCAGTGACTGCGACTTTCTCGGCATTGATGACGATTACGAAGTCACCTGTATCTAGGTGGGGTGTATATTCCGGTTTCTTTTTGCCTCTCAAAATCTGGGCGATTTCGCTGGCGAGGCGACCGAGGCGTTGATCAGTGGCATCTACTATGTACCACTCATGCTCAAGGGATGCTTGAGAAGGAAGGTATGTTTTACTCGTTGTCATTTTTCATTTGTCCTTTGTCATTTTTGAGCCAGTGCGGTCTTGGCGGTTTCCCCCATGAGCAACTGGCGAACCCGGAGGGTAATTTGTCATTAGTCATTAGTCATTTGTCATTTGTCGTTACTAATGACCAATGACTAATGACTCTTGACTAGTGACGAACTTTGGCAAGGTGTCGTACCAAATCTCTTTGGGAAAAGGAAAATCTGGATAGCCGACTCGCAACAAGCACAAACCTTGGGGCGGTGCGGCGTATTTTACTTCTTCCCGACGTTGTTCTTTCCAGAGTTCGGTGAAGCTAGAAAGTGTCCGTTGTCCAGAACCTACTTGTACCAGCATTCCTACCAATAGCCGTACCATGCCATACAAAAATCCATCTGCCTGTATTTCAATATGGATAAATGGCCCACTGCGACGACACTCTGCTGCTTGCACCTCTACCCAGGAATGCGATCGCTTCGAGCCTGCACGGTGAAAAGCAGCTAAGTGATGCTTTCCCAAGAGAGGTTTCAGGGCAGCTTGAATTAAAGATTCATCCAGGGGTGCATAATAATAATGCCAACTGAAGGGTCTTACAAACAAGTTAAGCCGATCTTCAGTATATATTGTGTAGCGATACCGTCGATAGGCTGCACTAAAGCGGGCGTGCCAACGGTTATCTACACTAGCTGAAGCCCTGATTAATATATCTGACGGCAGATAGCTGTTGAGGATTGTTGCCCACTTGTGAGGCGGAATTAAACCTGTTGTTTCAAAATGGGCCACTTGAGCAGCAGCGTGAACTCCAGAATCAGTTCGCCCGGCACCGTGTAATGTTACATGATGCCCAAGAATAGTAGCGATCGCTGTTTCGATTTCTTCTTGGACTGTCCGGTGTTTTTTTTGCCGTTGCCAGCCATGAAAATGAGTGCCCAGGTATTGGATAACCAGGGCTACTCGATGAGTTTGTGTAGGCTGGTGGCTTTCTAACATACAGATTTTGTCCTTTGTCTTTTGTCATTTGTCACTTGTCCTTTGTCAGTTGTCCTTTGTTATTCACTAATGACCAATGACTAATGACCAATGACTAATGACCAATGACTTAAACCAATTCAATTATGGCCATTTTGGCATTATCACCCCGACGCGGTACGGTACGCAGAATGCGGGTATAACCGCCCTGGCGATCGCCATATCGAGTCGGAGCTTGCTCAAACAGAGCGTGAACCAGTTGTTTGTCGAAGATATAGCCAAGGGCTTCGCGGCGTGCTGACAAGGAGCCATTTTTGGCTAGGGTAATCATTTTTTCCACTTCACTTCGCAGAACTTTCGCTCTAATTAAAGTGGTGGTGATTTTACCATGACGGATCAGCTCGGTGGCGAGCGATCGCAGTAAAGCACGGCGTTGATCGGCTGGTTTACTGAGTTTTTTGACGCGACAACGGTGACGCATAATTATGCACTATGAATTATGAACGGTTTTTCTTAAGGGTGTTTAGAGCCTCTTTCCATTGGCAGGGTGATGCCCAAGCGTCGCTGCAAAGCTTCCACAACTTCTTCTGCTGACTTCTGCCCAAAGTTCTTAATTTCTAAGAGGTCTTCTTGGGTATAATCCAACAAATCTGCCACAGAGTTAACTTGTGCCCGTTTGAGACAGTTATATGCCCGTACAGAAAGTTGCAACTCTTCGATGGGTATCTGGGCAGTTGGGTCGTCTGGAATGTCCGAACCTGTATCTGTTGGTTCTAAGGAGATGTCTTTCAACGGGTTGAATAAATCTACCAAGATCGCAGCGGCCGAAGATAGTGCTTCTTGAGGGGAAATACTGCCATTTGTCCAAACTTCCAACAGTAGTCGGTCTTTTGGAATCAAGTCTTCCCCACGAGATTCTTCAACACTGTAGTTGACTTTTCGCACCGGCATAAATATTGAGTCGATTTGGAGAAAATCCAACGATGTGGCTTCCTCACGTCCTCGCTCGACGGTGCGATAGCCTTTGCCTTTCTCGATCCGAAATTCCATTTCCAGCTTTCCACCCTCAGCGATGGTGGCTACATACTGGGTCGGATCGATCACTTCTACTTCACTGGGCAAATCAAAATGCGCCGCAGTGATTGTTGTTGGACCACTAACGAGTAATCTACCAATCTGGGGCTGCGAAGAATAGTTTTTCAGGATAACTTCCTTCATTTTCATGAGGATTTCCAGCACATCTTCCCGCACGCCCGGAACTGTGGCGAACTCATGTGAAACGCCTGCAATCCGCACTGCTGTAACTGCTGTACCTTCTAGATTAGACAGTAAAACCCGCCGCAGTGCGTTGCCAACAGTTGTTCCTTGACCGCGATCTAGAGGTTCCAGAACAAATTTACTGTAATGGTTCCGACTTTCTTCGGTATTCGACTCTACACATTCAATTTGAAACTGCGCCACGGATGAGCCTCCCTTTTTCTAAGGTGCTGCTAGCAGACAAATCAATTGCCTCCCGAATTGATTGCAAATTTTCGATTTTGGATTGTGGATTTTAGATAGTGCTTCTTTGGTCTATGCTCCGCCTCTTGTAGGCGGAACAAATCTTAAATCATCAACTTAAAACCTACGAAGCCCTGCACCCTTATAGTCGGGATCAATCTAAAATCGCAAATCTAAAATCCAAAATTGATTAATAATATTTTGGATAGCCGGAAGTTTAACAGCTTTCCCAGAGGGAAAATCTGACACGCTTCTGCTCGCCCAAGCTTTCACCCAATGACACTTTGCACGTTAGACGCCCAAGGGGTCATTGCTGGTTGTAACTTTTCGTCCTCACTGCCCAAGTCTTGGTGTTTAAACTCGACGGCGCTTGGGTGGACGACAACCATTGTGAGGAATCGGAGTAATATCCCGAATCAGTGTAATTTCCAGTCCTGCTCCTTGAAGTGCCCGGATAGCGGTTTCTCTACCTGCTCCTGGACCACTGACCATTACCTCAATTTGGCGCATTCCTTGATCAATAGCTCGACGGGCTGCACTTTCAGCAGCAGTTTGCGCTGCAAAGGGAGTTCCCTTTTTTGCTCCCTTAAAACCGCTAGAACCAGCACTAGCCCAGGAGATGACATCTCCATTTTGATCGGTAATGGTGACAATGCTATTGTTGAAAGTAGACTGGATGTAGGCCATCCCGCTGGGTACATTCCGTTTCTGCTTCTTGCTCCCGGATTTTTTAGTTGGTTGTCTCGCCATACTTGTTTAGTTGATTTAAGGTAAAACTTGCTCGGATTAGCAAGCGTTGCAAAATTATTTCCCTGGAGCCTTCTTCTTCCCAGCCACTGTCTGCCTTCTCCCTCGACGGGTTCTGGCATTTGTGCGAGTTCTTTGGCCTCTGACTGGTAAGCCCATACGATGACGACGCCCTCTGTAGGTACCAATGTCAACTAAGCGCTTGATGTTCAAAGACTCCAAGCGCCGCAAGTCGCCTTCAACTTGATAGTTGCTTTCTATTTGCCCTCGCAGGGCTGTCACATCGGCATCACTTAAGTCCTTAACGCGGGTGTCTGGGTTCACACCAGTAGCCGCTATAATTTCTTGAGAGCGTGATAACCCAATTCCGTAGATGTAAGTCAGACCGATCTCTACGCGCTTATCGCGTGGAAGGTCTACTCCGGCAATACGTGCCACAATGAACTCTCCCTATTGTTCTCGCAATTACTGTTGGTTGGAAAAACGTGATTAATCGCGTCTTTTCGTTTTAATGATCACATACGTGTTACAACTTGCTCTGTTGGTAAGAGCGTTATCCTTGACGTTGCTTGTGCTTAGGGTTCACGCAGATCACCATGACGCGACCACGACGTTTGATCACGTTGCACTTTTCACAGATTTTCTTGACTGAGGCTCTAACTTTCATGCCTTTTATTTTTTGACTCCAAATATAAAATTATAGCATTTCTAGGGAAATTAATCAACTTAATTGACTAGGAAACAGTCAAAAAGATGTTTTTATGGTAAAATTCTCTACATATAGTTACTTCTTACGCAAGCGATAGGTAATTCTGCCTTTTGTCAAGTCGTAAGGAGTTAACTCCACCTTGACGCGATCGCCGGGCAAAATCTTGATATAATTTCGGCGAATCTTACCGGAAATGTGTGCCAGCACGTTAAAGCCATTATCCAAGTCAACGCGAAACATCGCATTAGGCAAGGACTCTGTAACCGTGCCTTCCATTTCAATCAAATCTTGTTTAGACAATTTGTTTTTTCCTCAACTCAACAATCTCCTGTTCAGTTGCAGCACTTCATCTGCAAAGAAACACATTTTAAGAAAAATATCAACAGTTTATTAATATATCTTAGCTAAAATTGATCTTTTTCTTGCGAGGGCCATGGGGCATGGGGCACTTGTACTGATTTGTACTGAGCGGCGTGGCGTCGTTGGCGCAGCCTCTCGTAGAGAAGTATTGCGCATTGTGAAAAAACTAAACTTACTCTAGCTCCTCCCCTACTTCCCACTTCCCTTTCACGAAGCGATTACCTTTTGGAGTTCACCAGTGACATCTTCTTGGGACTGATTGCCATTTACTGTTAAAAGTTTTTGGCGATCGCCGTAATAATCAATTAAAGGTGCAGTTTCAGCGCGGTACACTTCTAACCGACGACGAATTACCTCTTCGGCATCATCTTTTCGTCCTCTAGCTAGCAAACGTGCGATCACAACTTCATCAGGTGCATCTAGATTGACTACCTTTTCGCCACTCTGATGTATTGTTTCCAGCAATTCTTCTAAAAAAGCCGCTTGCGTCACTTTGCGGGGAAAACCATCAAGAATCCAACCATTTTCTGCATCTGGTTGGCTGAGGCGCTCCTGTACCAAGTCCTGCACTAGCTGATCGGGTACTAACTCACCGCTATTTACATAGTTTTGAGCTTTGATTCCCAAAAGAGTTTGCTCTTTCATGGCTTGTCTTAATATTTCACCAGTAGAAATATGGGGAATATTCAAGTGTTCAGCCAAGGTTTGAGCTTGTGTTCCTTTACCAGCTCCAGGTGGTCCCAAGAAGATTAGTCGCGTCACTATTGTTTCACCATTCCTTCATAGCGCTGAGATATCACGTAAGTTTGGATTTGTCTTGCCGTATCAATCGCCACACCAACTAGAATTAACAAAGAGGTAGCACCCAGTCCCTTAAAAGTGGGTACTCCTAAAGCACTTTCTACACCGGTTGGGATAATCGCAACCAAGCCTAAAAACATCGCCCCCAAAAAGGTGAGTCGGTTCGACACGCGCTCGATGTACTCACTAGTCGCCTTACCCGGACGAATGCCAGGAATACTAGAACCCATTTTTTTCAAGTTCTGCGCCACATCTACCGGGTTGAGAATCAACGAAGAATAGAAGTAGCTGAAGAAAATGATCGAAATCATGTAGACCAAGGCATAAACCCAGGAACTAGAACCGCTTGGACTGAGATAAGTGTTAACTATATTCGCCAATTCGGTATTTTTAGTAAAATTCGCTATCAGCAGTGGCAAACTGAGGATGGCTGCGGCAAAAATAATTGGCATTACGCCGCCTTGATTTAGCCGCAAGGGTAAAAAGCTACGTTGCTCTGCCAAAACTCGACGACCGACTTGGCGACGAGCCGAAATAATCGGGATGCGGCGCATTCCTTCTTGCACAACCACAATCCCAACAATGGTTGCCAGGAAAACTAAGATCAATACGATCACCCGACCCACTGTTTCCCGACCGCCGACTTGCACCAAGTCGATAGTATCGCCTAAAGCTTTTGGTAATGAGGCGACAATGTTGACAAAAATCAACAATGATGCTCCATTTCCAATCCCACGTTCTGTAATTAGTTCTGATGCCCACATTACGAACATCGAACCAGCTGTCAGAGCGATCGCAGTTTCAGCTACGAAGATTGGTCCTGGGTTTAAGGCAAATTGCTGGAGGAATAATGCCGAGAAAGCTGTACTTTGAATAATTGCCCAACATACAGTTACATAGCGGGTAATTTGCGATATTTTTCGCCGACCCGCTTCGCCTTCATTTTTCTGTAAATTTTCTAAAGATGGAATCGCGGCGGTGAGCAATTGGATAATAATAGAGGCATTAATGAAGGGCAAAATCCCTAAAGCAAAAACGCCCAAAGTTGAAAGTCCGCGTCCTGAAAATATATCCAATAAACCGAATACGGAATTATTTCCCGATATGGCTTCATGAAACCGTTCTCGATTAATTCCTGGTATGGGCAAAAAGATGCCCAAGCGAACCAAAATTAAAATACCGACGGTGACAAGCAGCCTACCTCTAAGCCCGGCTGCTTGTGCCATCTGCATAAAAGTTTCTTGAGCCGTTGGGGCTTTATCTCGACTGATCATAGAGTGCTACCTTTATAGTGAACTCGGCGCTGACAGCGAGTTGGTTGCATTTAAGTGCGCTGTTCCGGCTCACTCATAAGACTTCACAACTCCCCCCAGCTGCCTCAATTTTGCTACGAGCTGTACCTGTGAAAGCTGCCGCTTGTACTTTGAGCGGAGTGCTCAATTCCCCGTTACCTAAAATTTTCAATGGACCCTTGACAGCAGTCAGAATACCTGCGGCTTTCAAGGAAATCAAAGTTACTTCCGTATTAGCGGGAAGGGAGGCTAGCTTCTCTACATTAATCGTAGTGTAAATCTTCTGATTCACAATCGGAAAGCCCTTCAGCTTAGGCAAGCGGCGGTACAATGGCTGTTGACCACCTTCAAAACCTGGTCGGGTACCACTACCAGAGCGAGCTTTTTGACCTCGCATACCTAGACCAGCACTAGCACCTTGACCGGCAGAAATACCTCTACCTACACGCTTCTTACGTTTCTTTGAGCCTTTTTGCGGCTTAATATCATGGAGTCTCATAAGTTATCAAGTTCTCATTTGTCGTTTGTGAGCCACTGCGGTCTTCTCCCAAAGGGAGAGGCTAGCGCCAAGGGGTCTCCCCAAGTGAAGCAGGTGGCGTCATTTGTCGTCTCTTACAAAGTTCCGCTCAGACTTTGGGCTTTGTCATTTGTCATTTGTCCTTTGTTATTCACTAATGACCAATGACCAATGACTAAATTAGATGTAGAGATTTTGAATAGGAATACCGCGATCTTCAGCGACCTCAGAAAGGGTACGCAGTGTAGATAAGGCATTGACTGCCGCTCTAGCATTATTGAGCGGATTGTTAGAGCCAAGTTGCTTGGCTAAGACGTTACGAACTCCTGCCAATTCCAACACAGTTCGTACAGCACCACCCGCAATTACCCCAGTACCAGGTGAGGCTGGACGCATAATCACCTTTGCACCGCCACCGACACCATCAATTGGATGGGGGATGGAGTTGGATTTGGTGATTGGGATATCAATCAGGTGTTTTTTGCCGTCGGCTACACCTTTTTTGACGGCGCCAATTACATCTGAGGCTTTGCCTACTCCGACACCAACTTGACCGCGTTCGTTACCGACGACCACGATCGCTCGGAAGCTAAGTTTTTTACCACCTTTGACCACTTTACTCACGCGTCGGATTTGAATAACCCGTTCTTGCCAAGTGGTTTCTTCTTTTTTGGCACGCTTTGTTCTACTTTTACGCTCTGTTGCCATAATTTATGCTCTGGTGAACGTCATTTGTCAGTTGTCATTTGTGAGCCAATGCGGTCTTGGGGGTTTCCCCCATGACTAACTTGCGTTAGCGAGGCACGAGCGTCACCCGGAGGGGCTTTTGTCATTTGTCTTTTGTCATTTGTCCAATAACTAATGACCAATGACTAATGACCAATGACTTTAGAAATCTAAACCAGCCTCGCGTGCTGCATCAGCTAGGGCTTTGACACGACCATGATATAAATTACCACCGCGATCAAAGACTACTTTGGTGATGCCTTTTTCTAGCGATCGCACTGCGATCAACTTACCAACTTGCACCGACGCATCGCGGTTTGCACATGACGCTAAACTAGATTTCAGCTCTGGTTCTACAGTCGATGCTGCCACGATAGTTTGATGCTGAGTATCATCAATTATCTGAGCATAAATATGCTCATTAGAACGAAATACCGCTAGGCGAGGACGTTCTGGGGAGCCAATAACTTTGCCACGAACACGTCGATGACGACGGTTTTTTGATTCTCTACGAGTAAGTTTCATTTCTACTTCTTACCACCCTTACCAGTCTTACCAGCTTTGCGTCTGACCACTTCACCGGCATAGCGAATGCCTTTACCTTTGTAAGGTTCTGGTGGACGAACGGCACGAATTTTTGCGGCTGTATTACCTACGATTTCTTTGTCATAGCCGCTCACAATGACATTAGTAGTACCTTCGACTGCAAACTGAATTCCATCTGGGGGAACAATTTGCACCTGATGGCTGTAACCCATATTTAAAACTAGGTTACGCCCTTGAAGTTGTGCCCTATAACCAACACCTTGAATTTCCAACCGACGTTGAAAACCTTGGGAAACTCCCTCGACCATGTTGGCAACTAAAGTCCGGCTCAAGCCGTGCAGCTGCTTTGAGGTACGAGTTTCATCCCGACGGGTTACGTGTAATATTTCTCCCTCTTGAGAGACTGAGACATTAGCTGTGAGAGTGCGAGAAAGTTCTCCTTTCGGCCCTTTCACCACAACATTCGCACCATCGATCGCCACTTGGACTTTGGCGGGAATAGTAATTGGACGTTTACCAATACGAGACATGACTTTTGTCCTTTGTTATTTGTCCTTTGTCCTTTGCCTTTTGTGTTTCACTAATGACAAATGACTAATGACCAATGACTACCAAACGTAACAAAGCACTTCCCCACCCAAGTTCTGACGCCGCGCTTCGCGGTCAGTCATAATTCCACTGGATGTAGAAATAATGGCAATGCCAATGCCGCCTAGTACCCTTGGTAATTCTTTTCTATTGGAGTAAACACGCAAGCCAGGCTTACTCACTCGCTTTAAGGCGGTGATCAGAGGCTGACGGTTTTTACCCTTGTATTTCAAGGAAATCACCAGGTTGTGTTTTACCCCTTCTTCTGCTTCTTCAATTTCAGCAATAAAGCCTTCCTCCCGTAGTACTTTGGCAATACTCCGGGTCATTTTTGTAGCTGGCACTTGTGTAGTTTGATGCCGCGCCAGGTTGGCATTGCGGATGCGCGTCAGCATATCTGCAATTGTGTCGTTAGCCGCCATCGTTCCCTCTATTGATGAACTTATTGATCGCGAAAGGGCATTCCTAATTCTTTAAGTAAGGCGCGACCCTCTTCGTCGTTTTTTGCTGTGGTGATGATGGAAATATCCATCCCACGCACTTGATCGATGCTGTCGTATTCGACTTCTGGAAAAATTAGCTGTTCTCTTACACCCAGAGTGTAGTTACCGCGTCCGTCAAAGCTTTTAGGGCTGACACCGCGAAAATCTCGAATTCTGGGCAGTGATAGGCTAACGAGTCTGTCAAAAAAGGCATACATCCGTTCGGCTCTGAGAGTAACCATGATCCCTACAGGCATACCCTGACGAATCTTAAAGCCAGCGATCGCCTTTTTCGCCCGTGTCACCACTGGCTTTTGACCTGTTACCACGGCAATTTCGTTAATGGATGCCTCTAGTGACTTCGCATTTTGAGCCGCTTCACCCAAACCTCGGTTAATCGTAACCTTTACCAACTTCGGCACTTGATGAACGTTGGTATATTGAAACTGATTGACCAGTTTGGGGACGATTGTCTCTTGATATAAGGTTTTTAGTCTTGTTGTCGCCATGGTTTTTTTGTCCTGATATCCCTGGGCTTGGTCAGGGAACCTTTAATTTTAGATTTTGGATTTTAGATTTTGGATTAAAATCTAAAATCTCAAGTTGGCTAATTCTTATTTATCCAGAATCTCGCCAGTTTTCTTGAGTTTCCTGACTTTTTTCCCTTCTGAGGTAAAGGTATAACAGACACGACTGGCAACGTTTTGCTTGGTGGAATAAAGCATCACGTTGGAGCTATGAATCGGGAATTCTTGGGTGACAATCCGCCCTGATTCCCCTTCTTGCTGGGGTTTTACGTGCTTGGTTTTAATATTGACACCTTTGACGATAACTTTACTCAGTTGGGGAAGTGCCTGAGTAATTTCGCCAACTTTTCCTTTGTCTTTGCCAGCAATCACTTGTACAGTGTCGCCAGTTTTGACGTGCATTTTGTGGAATACTTTGGGCGTACCTTGTTTGGTTGCCATTAAAGCACCTCCGGAGCCAGAGAAACAATTTTGGTAAAGTTTTTATCGCGCAGTTCCCGTGCAACTGGGCCAAAAACCCGTGTGCCTCTGGGATTACCGTCTTTGTTGATGATCACAGCAGCGTTATCATCAAAGCGAATGCTCATGCCACTGTCACGAGATACAGCTTTCCGAGTTCTGACAATTACGGCTTCCACGACATCAGACTTTTTTACAGCCATGTTGGGTGTAGCATCTTTGACAACGGCGATAATTTTATCGCCGATAAAACCATAACGGCGGTTGCCTCCACCTAAGATGCGGATGCACATTAGTTTACGGGCGCCGCTATTATCTGCGACATTCAGGTAAGTTTGGGGTTGAATCACAATTATTCTCCCTTGTAATGTTGTTAGTTTCTAACAACGATGAGGTTTAAGTAGGTTTGACGTTTAGGACTTCTGTGATTTTCCAGCGCTTGGTTTTACTCAGGGGTCTAGTTTCCTGAATGCGAACGCGATCGCCTACTTTACACTGATTTTCTTCGTCGTGAACTTTATATCGTTGAGTGTTAACTACAATCTTGCCGTACTTAGGGTGAGGAGCGCGGTTTTCTATGGCAACTACCACAGTTTTTTGCATTTTATCGCTCACTACCAAGCCAACTCGTTCTTTAACTGTCATAATCTCCTACTTTTCTTCTTTAGCCGATTCACTTGCAGCCCGTTTGCGTTCTGTTTCTAGCGTCAGCAATTGGGCTAATCGGTGTCGGATTTGTCGGAACTGGTGGGGCTTTTCTAGTTGTCTGGTGGCTTTTTGCAAACGCAACTGAAATAGTTGTCTTTTGATGGCGACAATTTCATCAGAGAGTTTCTCGTCACTTAATTCTCTAGCTTCTGACATTTTGGGAAGAGGCATAAGCTACTCCTGCTCCTGTGGTTGAGAGCGCACAATAAACTTGGTTTTGATGGGCAGCTTAAATGAGGCCAAGCGCATCGCTTCACGGGCGATTTCTTCAGTAACTCCACCGATTTCAAACAAAATTCGCCCTGGCTTGACTACAGCTACCCAGTACTCTGGCGAACCTTTACCGGAACCCATCCGGGTTTCAGCAGGACGCATGGTTACAGGTTTATCAGGGAAAATCCGAATCCAGATTTGTCCACCCCGACGAATATAACGGGTCATTGCCCGACGCGAAGCTTCGATTTGCCGAGCGGTAATCCAAGCAGGTTCTTGCGCTTGGAGTGCAAAATCACCGAAGTTGAGGGTGCTGCCACGGGTGGCTAGTCCCTCCATCCGTCCGCGCTGTTGTTTGCGGAATTTAGTTCTTCTAGGGCTTAACATGGTTTGTCACTTGTCATTTGTCATTTATCATTTGTCATTTGTCATCTGCCATTTACTAATGACTAATGACTAATAACTAATGACGATTTATCCTTCATTTGAGCGGTCTTCAAATTGCTGGCGACGACGTTGTTGTTGACGACGACGGGGTTCACGATCGCGATCACCGCGATCGCGTGGATCACGAGTTGCGGGTGGTAACGGAATTTCTTCCTGTCCAGGGATAATTTCTCCCTTAAACACCCATACTTTGATACCCAAAATGCCGTAAACAGTTTTTGCTGTGCAATAAGAGTAGTCAATGTCAGCCCGCAAGGTATGTAAAGGCACTCTCCCTTCACGAGTCCACTCTGTCCGGGCAATTTCTGCACCGTTGAGCCGACCGCTGACTTGGATTTTAATACCTTGAACACCAGCGCGTTGGGCACGCTGAATCGATTGTCGCACTACCCGCCGAAAGGAAACCCGGCGTTCCAATTGTTGAGCAATGTATTCCGCAATCAGGTAAGCATCAGCATCAACTCGTTGGATTTCAACTACGTTAATGCGAATTTGCCGATTACTCCCCAACAGTCCTTGGAGTCCGGTACGTAAGGATTCGATACCTTGCCCACCACGTCCAACTACTACACCTGGTCTAGCTGTGCGTACTTCTAAGTCGATTTGGTCGGCTTTCCGCTCAATTCGTACCTCAGAAATTCCGGCGTTGTTTTGAGCCAGTCTACCCAGCTTTTGTTCTATGTATTGACGGAGTTTGTAGTCTTCTTGTAGAAGTTCTGGATAGCGATCAGGAACAGCAAACCAACGGGATTGATGTTCATGTGTAATACCCAGGCGAAAACCAACTGGATGAATCTTCTGTCCCACGAATGCTTCCTCTAAAATTTCTGACTTGACGCGATTTATTCGTGTAAAAAAAGCTTATTTTACTGGAGCAGCTCCAACAGCCACAGTAATATGACACGTCGGCTTACGAATTTGGTAAGCTCGACCTTGCGCCCTTGGCTGGAACCGCTTCAACGGCGGTCCTTGATCGGCATAAGCCTGAGTAATTACCAGTTGAGTCCGATCTAACCCAGCGTTGTGTTCGGCATTGGCAGCAGCGCTTCTGAGAACCTTCAATATGGGTTCAGTGGCGCGGTAGGGCATGAATTCCAGAATGATTAGCGCTTCTCGGTACGATCGCCCCCGGATTTGATCGAGTACGCGACGAACCTTGTAGGCCGAGATGCGGATAAAACGAGCGATCGCCTTTACTTCAGTAGTATCATTAGCCATAATTTTCTCCAATTTTGTCATTTCTCATTGGTCATTTGTCACTTGTCTTTAGCTAATGACTAATGACTTCATGACTAATGACTACCTACCTGCTTTTTTGTCGCTTTTTCCATGACCCCTGTAGGTGCGTGTCGGGGCAAATTCCCCCAACTTGTGTCCCACCATCTGTTCATTTACAAAAACTGGAACGTGTTGGCGTCCGTTGTGAACAGCTATGGTATGACCTACCATTAGGGGCAAAATCGTCGAAGCTCGTGACCAAGTTTTAATAACTTCTTTTCTATTGTTGTCGTTGAGCTTTTCAATTTTCTTTAGGAGATGGTCCGCAACGAAAGGACCTTTTTTTAGAGAACGACCCATAGTTCTATTTTGGATTTAGGATTTAGGAATTAGGATTTAGAATTTTCGATTTTGGATAATTAGGTGTCTTAATCAAGTTTCACAAATTTTCAATGTTTACAAGTAAACCCCAATCTAAAATCCAAAATCTAAAATCTAAAATTCTATGATTCACGACCACCGCGACCGCGTTTAGAAGATTTACGGCGACGACGTACAATCAATTTGCTGCTAAGTTTCTTGCGATTGCGTGTCTTCGCACCCAATGTAGGTTTACCCCAAGGTGTTACAGGTCCCGATCTACCGATAGGTGCCCTACCTTCACCACCTCCATGTGGGTGATCAACGGGGTTCATGACGCTACCTCTAACCTTAGGACGGCGACCTTTCCAGCGATTTCGTCCGGCTTTACCTGCACTGAGGTTTCTAGCGTCGGTGTTGCCGACTTGCCCAATGGTGGCGTAGGACTCGCGTCGAATCAGGCGGACTTCTCCTGAAGGCAACTTCAGAGTTACATAATTACCTTCTTTTGCCACAACTTGGGCGCTAGCACCAGCAGCACGCACCATTTGACCACCTTTACCAGGAGTCAGTTCTACGTTGTGAACACTAGTACCCAAGGGAATCTTCCAGAGGGGTAAAGCATTACCATCTTCAAAGGGAGCCTCAGGCCCAGCAATAATTATTGTTCCAACTTTCAACCCGTTGGGGTGGAGAATGTACCGTTTTTCGCCATCTTGGTAATACAAAAGGGCAATTCGGGCATTGCGGTTAGGATCGTATTCAATCGCTGCGACTTTGGCAGGAATATTAAGCTTATCCCTTTTAAAATCGATGATCCGATAAAGCTGTTTGTGTCCGCCACCCCGGCGACGACTAGTAATCCGTCCGTGATGATTCCGACCTTTGGCGCGATGCTTCGAGGTTGTTAGGGATTTCTCTGGCTCGGTTTTGGTAATTTCCGCAAAGTCAGAGATTGTAACTTGGCGAGTGCTGGGGGTATAAGGGCGATAAGAACGAGTACCCATAATCTATTTTGGATTTTGGATTTTTAATTTTGGATTTACTTAATTTTGGATTTTTGATTTTGGATTTAATGAGTGTTTAAATAATTGCGACCATCTTTGGTACTTATTTACTAAACTCTTCAATCTAAAATCTCAAACCTAAAATCTAAAATTCCTAGACATCTGGGAATAGGACTTGTCTAATCTTGTCTTCATCTCCAGGTGCGACGGTGACAATAGCTCGCTTATATTGGGGTTTATAACCAATAAATTTACCAACGCGCCGCTTTTTACGCGGTGGTAGGATGGTGTTGACTTTTACAACCTTGACCTGAAACAAGTCTTCGATCGCAGCCTTGATTTCTGGCTTAGATGCCTTTGGAATTACTTCAAAGGTATACTTATTCTGCTCCATCAAGATAGTCGCCTTTTCGGTGACAATTGGGCGACGCACTAAGTCGGCAAGGTCGCGGGGGTCAAAGCTAGGCACTGTAGACCTCCTGAATTTTTTCTAGGGCTGATGCCGTAACTACAATTTTGTCAGCGTGCAGTAAATCAAAAACATTTAGCTGGTCGGCTGCAATTAGTTTTAAATTTTCAATGTTGCGGGCTGACAAATAAATGTTATCTGTATCCGCAATCTCGGACAAAATTAACAGTGACTTGCTTTCTGGTACCACTCCCCAACGGGCAAGGGCTGCCACTAATTCTTTAGTCTTGGGGCGAGATAGCTCGGTGCTAAATTCTTCTACTACTATCAAGTCGTCAATGCGCCCTACAAATGCTGTCCGCAATGCTAAACGCCGCTCTTTGCGGTTCAACTTGAGGTTGAAGTCTCTGGGCTTTGGCCCAAAGATCACACCACCACCACGCCATAATGGTGAACGAATAGAGCCTGCGCGAGCGCGACCAGTACCTTTTTGTCGCCAAGGTTTACGGCCGCCACCTCTGACTTCAGCACGAGTTTTTGTACTGGCATTTCCTTGACGAGCATTGGTCAATTGCCGTACTAAGGCGCGGTGTACTATATGAGACGCTGTTTGTTCTTTGGCAACGCGCAACTCGAAGGTCGTCTCACCAACCTGTTCTCCTTGCCAATTTTTAACTACGCTTTCAACCATCTTTGTTATCTGTCCTTTGTCATTTGTGAGCCACTGCGGTCTTCTCCCAAGTGAAGCACATGGCGTCATTTGTTATTGGTCTTTTGCCATTTGTTTTTAGCCAATGACTACTGACTAATGACTTTTGACTAATAACTTTTGACTATCCCACTATTTTTGCAGGCACAACACTTACTAAAGCACCGGGTTTACCAGGAATGGCTCCCTTAATTAGCAATAGGTTGCGTTCGGAGTCAACTCGCACTATGGTCAGCTTGCGGATTGTGATGCGTTTCCCACCTAAACGCCCTGCCATCCGCTTACCTGGATAGACACGACCTGGTGTTGTACCAGCACCAATAGAACCGGGCGCTCTGTGGTTTTTGGAACCGTGTGACATCGGTCCGCGAGCAAAGTTGTTGCGCTTCTGGTTTCCCGCAAAGCCGCGACCAATGCTTGTGCCGACTACATCGACAATTTGACCTGCACTAAAAATATCTGCTTTAATCTGTTGACCTAAAGCATAATCACTAGAGATATCGGTGTGATACTCATTTAGGTGACGCAATGCTGGAGCAGATGATTTCGCCAAATGACCCAGTAGTGGTCTGTTTAGTGCTTTTGGTTTGACTTCGCCATAACCAACTTGAATGGCAAAGTAACCGTCGGTTTGTTTCGTTTTAACTTGTGTAACGGTGCATGGACCTGCTTGAATGACAGTCACAGGAATGGCTACTCCTGCTTCGTCAAATATTTGGGTCATGCCCAGCTTGGTGCCGAGAATACCTACAGACACAGTAACTGGTTCTCCTTTATACTTGCTGACCTTGGAATTGGACTCTAGAAGACGCGTTTTGTCCGCATCAGTTTAGGCTGGGTTAGCCTGCGAATTTGGGAATGGCTTAAAATAAACCCCTCCAAATGCTTTGGGACACAAGAAACCGTGTCCCTACTGCTAGGTGAATCTGTTTAGCTTCACTGCTATATAAAAACTAGACAAGTCTAGAGATTTATTTCTTACTTCATCGGGGGCATGGAAGCGGTTAACCCTCAGTAAGCTTTCACGCTTTAGCCAAACGTGATTAATTAATTGCTCACTAAGTTACCGGAACAACCAAAAGTTCCTTGCCAATGGGAAGGAATAACTTCTGGAATCAACGCAATGCTCTACAGCTTAAAGCTGTGTGCAGCAATAGTGTGCTGTCGCTGGGTTTTACGATTTGTATAAGCCCAAAGGCCGACTTCCCGGAAGTTGGCTACTGCCCTGTTGCGGTTGGACTTAAGCGGTTCTTACCGCCCAGTATCCGTTAACTGAGACTGATGTCATGCCATGAAACCAACATTGCTGCTCAGCTTTTACTTCCTTAAATACCTTAAACTATTGTTTAAGATCTTGCCTGCTTTTTCAGAGACATAGGAGTAAATGTACTTTGGAGCTTTGGTTATTCTTCCATTAGATCCAATATTGACCTGAAAGCTTTCTTAGTTTACCAGTCTCTGAGCAATCTGAGTTAGATTCAGCTTTTGATGCTAACACTACCTCAGAATGACAGGAAAAAGTCCACCTAATTTGCGTCTTTGGTCACAATCTAATAATATAAATTATTTATTTATTTTTGTCCAGTAATTTATAGAGTTATTTTTGGGGAGTAGGGAGTAAGGACTAAAGAAATGGGCATTCTTTCCAAAATGCTTTAACTTAATCTATCGATTCCGGGTAAATAATAGAGATATCTAAGTGGGATAAGACGAAAATCTATGGCACTAATTACCACTGGCAACGGTTTAATCCGCGATCTGGAAAAATTTGGCGCTCTTGGAGTGTATATACCTCTGGAAGGGGGTTATGAAGGTCGATATCAGCGCCGACTACGCGCAGCTGGCTATACCACCCTCCACATTACCGCTAAGGGACTAGGCGATGTAGCTACATATCTCACAAGAGTTCATGGAGTCAGACCTCCTCACCTTGGTAAAAAAAGTACTGGTAGTGGTGCAGCAGTAGGCTATGTATACTATATGCCACCAGTTATCGGTTATCACTTAGAACAGCTACCACCAAAGTCAAAGGGGCTGGTCTTGTGGATTATTGAAGGGCATATTCTTTCTAATGAGGAACTTGAGTATTTAGCGAACTTGCCTCAGCTAGAACCACGAGTCAGAGTAATCATTGAGAGAGGTGGCGATCGCGCTTTCCGTTGGACTTCTCTAGAAAAAACTCTGTTAGCTAGTTAGTCATTAGTGATTAGTCATTAGTCATTTGCTCATAACTAATGACTAATGATTTAATTCAATCAGCATTTCAATGATGCTGAGTCGAAAACCACAAGATGCAAATAATCGGCGTGAAGCCTCGTTAGCAACTGCTGTATCTAGACGAATTTGCTTGATGCCCATCTGATGAAAGCGTTCAATACTTAGCATCACCATCTGCCGCGCAATTCCGTTTTGACGATATTCTGGCTCAACCCAAATATCATGAATAAAAGCAAATTCCTGTAAGCGGTAAATTGGTATTTCTCGCTCAATTGTTGCCACCAGAAAACCTACAAGTTGCCCTTCGTTTTCGGATACTAGAAATACGCTGCGATCGCTATTTGCCAAACGCATCAACCATTGTTCATAACGCTGTTCTGGATGGTTTAGAAAACCATATTTGGCGGAATCCCAAGATTCATGCAAAGCACAAATTTTGGCAACCATTGGTAAAAGTGCGGGTACGTCAGTTGTTGTGGCGGGGCGGATCAGCATAAGCTCTCAAGCACAAAAAGTAAAAAGAAGAAACAATGCCTTGCAGTAAGGTATTGGTTTTTATCCACTTACCTATAGTACTTACGCAAAAATCGCCAAAAAGCTTAGTTTATCAAACTGCTTTCTGTTCTTAGTCTGCGCCAAGGAGACGCTGCGCGTTATTAGTGTCTGGGAGAGAAGAATTCGGAGAGCGTGTAATAAGTCTTAACTAAAAACAAAAAGCTAAATAGGCTATCTGAGAAAAATCAAAAATATCGTATAATTATAGAACACAATCCATAAGTGATTAGCAAGTCAAGCAAAATAAAACAAATAAATAACTAATAACAATTCTTTAATCAGCAAAAAAATAAAAATACCTACCAATTTTTTCCAGAGAGAAACAAGAACCAAAAAGGTTAAAATTCTGTCCAGATATCTAGATAAGTTCCTATTTTTCTTATTTAACAAGAATATTGACCAAAAACTCACAGGCAATTAGAGTCAAGACTAGGCATACTGAAAAAAGGGAGAAAACTTTAGACGACTCCCTCCCAAGTCGGCGTGAAGGTGATTAAGCAACAATGAAACGTAAACCCCCTGGTAAATCGGCTACTACTTCTAAACCCTCTATTTTCCAATCCCCGATGTTTAACCTCTTCACCATCGCAATTATGGGAGGGGTGTTGATTTTGGGTATTGGGATTGGTATTGCTTTTAGTTCTACAACCACGTTAGCCCCATCAAATGTGGCTTCTCGTGAATTCATTGATCTCAAAGCACCCAACCCGGAGATTTGTGTGCAGTACGGAGCCAGCGCGATGGTAATGGACACTAGACTGTTCGTCACTCTCAACCCCTTCAATGTCTATGTTTCTCAGCCGAGTATGCGTCCTGGATGTGTGATCCGACAAAATGACTGGGCAATTCTAGAGCAACGTAAGCTGGTGACATCTGCTCAGGTAAATGAGTGCAAGAATCGCTTGAACACCTTTGGTTTCACAGGTAATTTGGACGGTGAGAAACCTGATATTAGATGCATATATCAGAATGAAGCTGCTCAAAACTTATTTACGGCTCAACCAGGAGCAGTTGGAACACCTCAGCAAACGGATAGATTTTAGATTTGGGCATTGGGCATGGGGCTTGGGGCATGGGGCTTGGGGCATGGGGCATGGGGCATGGGGCATTGGGCACTTGTACTGAGCGAAGTCGTTGGCGTAGCCTCTCGTAGAGAAGTATTGGGCATGGGGCATTAGTTATTCTTTCTTTCCCCTGCTTCCTGCTTCCTGCTCCTTATTCGTACTCGTCACGTATAATGGTCAAACCTAAAGCTTTGTAGGCACTCAGCATATTATTAGATACTGTAGGTGCAGTTACTAAATAAGTCAGGGCACGAATAGACTCGACTACATAAGGAGCAGCCGTGTCTAATTTTTCTGCTGTCACTAATCCTACTACTTCAGCCGATCCACCAATCATGGCTCGTTTGACGTGGGCTTCGTCTAGGTTAGGTACACTAATTCCAATTTCTGGATGTAAACTGCAAACTCCCAACATGCACAAATCTGCACGAATCATCCGTAATGTTTCAATCGTAACAGTACCTACGTTGACCAAGGCTTTTTTGTAGAGTTGTCCACCTAACATCACAACTTCTATGTGGGGATGTTCTGCTAATGCAATGGCAATTGGCGGACTATTTGTGATGACTGTCGCTCGTAAATCTAGGGGCAAATGACGGGTTATCTGGAGAGTTGTTGTACCTCCATCTAAAATCACTACCTGTCCTGTACAAACTAATTTTGCTGCTGTACGAGCGATCGCTTCCTTTTCTTTTGGCGCTTGCTTTTGGCGATCGCTATAACTGGCGATCGCTGGAGATTTTTGCAGCGCTCCCCCATGAACGCGTTGCAATAGTCCAACTTCTGCCAGTTCTCGCAAGTCCCGCCGAATCGTATCCTCGGAAACCTTGAGAACAGCACTGAGTTCTGTTGAAAGTACCTTTTTATCACGACGAAGAATTTCCAAGATGAATTGTCGTCGTTCAGCAGTTAGCATAATTAATTTTCCGGAAATTGCGTTTTTGAACTTGAAGTTGCCCGTTTGTGAGTTTATACTTATTTGTATGCAGGTCTTTATACGGTAATCCGTACTTCAATTGAATTTAAGCACATTCAACACTGCATGAATCAAAAAAAGAACCCCACCCCGCCTTTGACTTACGTCAAAGTCTCCCCTCCCCGGAGGCGGGGAGGGGCTGGGGGTGGGGTGTTAGAGGACTTTTGCAAGAGGTCTATTCATCAAGTGTTCAATGTGTTGATTTTGTCCACTGAAGCCAGATGGTTCCACAATGGTTCCTAGCGGTTGACTTGAGATTAGGAAACGGTTGGATAATTGTTGCCCAATCTGGGTTTTAACAATTTTTTTGTAGTGCGCTCATGCGTCCCGTTTGTTCAAATTGCTTTTTATTCAATAAATAAGCCATGACTATTATTAATTCCCAGTTTCCAATTGATCTCGGTGCTTACAAACCTTTAGGACTGAATCCAGCAAATTCAAGCCTCACTGCTGAACAGCGAGAGACTCTAAAAGCGAATATTCAACTCTGCCGGGATGCGATCGTCTTTTTTACAGCGACTGGCGCTGCTAGAGGAGTTGGTGGTCATACTGGTGGACCTTATGATACAGTGCCAGAGGTAATGATCCTTGATGCCTTCTTCCGGGGAGCATCGGAGCAATTTGTGCCGATTTTCTTTGATGAGGCAGGACATCGAGTTGCCACCCAATATCTGATGGCAACGTTGCATGGTGAGTTACCTGCCGAGCAACTTTTACGTTATCGCCAAGCAGATTCTCATTTGCCGGGACACCCTGAACTAGGGCTAACTCCTGGTGTGAAATTTAGTTCTGGAAGGCTGGGGCATCTTTGGCCTTACATCAATGGTGTGGCGATCGCAAATCCAGGCAAGGTTGTTTTCTGTCTCGGTTCTGATGGCTCTCAGCAAGAAGGTAACGATGCTGAAGCTGCTCGCTTGGCTGTTGCTCAACATATCAACGTCAAGCTGATCATTGACGACAATGATGTAACGATCGCTGGACATCCTTCTAAATATTTACCTGGTTTCAGTGTTGCCAAAACCTTAGAAGGTCACGGGTTGAAAGTACTTCAGGGAGATGGGGAAGACTTAGACGATTTATACCGTCGTATGAGCGAAGCTGTGAATACTCCCGGAGCGATTGCCCTGATCAACAAACGCCCGATGTGTCCTGGTGTTGAAGGTTTAGAAGGCTCGACTCACGGTCATGATGTAATTTCTGTAGATTTAGCAGTTAAGTATCTAGAATCTCGTGGACAAACTGCGGCGATCGAATACCTTCAAAGTATTGAGAAACCCAAGCAAACATATACATTTCTGGGTTCTAGTGACAAATGGGGCGCTAACCGCAATGTGTTTGGTGAAGCCGTGGTGGCTGTCCTCAGTCGGATGAGTGAGGCGGAGCGTAAAGAAAAAGTTAAAGTCATTGATAGTGACCTAGAAGGCTCCTGCGGTTTAAAGAAAATTCACGATACATACCCGGAAATATTTATTTCTTCTGGGATCATGGAACGGGGTAATTTCTCTGCTGCTGCTGGATTCGGGATGGAGAAGGGCAAGCAAGGTATTTTTGCGACTTTCAGCGCCTTCTTAGAAATGTGTATCTCAGAAATCACGATGGCACGGCTGAACTATTCTAATGTGCTGTGCCACTTTTCCCATGCGGGTGTGGATGAGATGGCAGATAATACCTGCCACTTCGGTTTGAACAATATGTTTGCCGACAATGGCTTGGATGATGGCTATGAAACCCGGCTGTACTTCCCGGCAGATGTCAATCAAATGACAGCCTGTGTAGAAACTATATTCTTTGAGCCGGGACTGCGGTTTATTTTCTCCACCCGTTCCAAAGTGCCCAACATTAAGGACAGCAACGGCAATGACTTCTTTGGGAGTGGCTACAAATTTGTTCCTGGTAAAGATGAGGTTGTACGAGAGGGGACGCAAGGCTACATCGTCAGCTTTGGCGATGCTCTCTACCGTGCCGTTGATGCTGTAGAGCGTCTTCAGCAAGAAGGGCTAGACGTTGGTTTGATTAACAAACCAACCCTAAATGTTATTGATGAAGAAATAATCACCAAAATTGGTAATGCTCCCTTTGTCCTTGTAGTAGAAGCCTTCAACCGTCGGACTGGCTTAGGCAGCCGTTTCGGTTCCTGGTTGCTTGAGCGGGGGTTGACTCCCAAATATGCTCATCTTGGAACTCATAAAGAAGGTTGTGGTGGTTTGTGGGAACAGTACCCATATCAAGGTATCGATCCAGTGAGCATCATCAACAAGGTGAAGGAGTTAGTTGGAGGAAAGTAATCTCATTTTGCTTTCATTAAGCTACACACATAGCAATCCTATTTGATTTGCTCTCCACCGAGAGGCTCATCTCCCCGACTTATTGAAGAAGTCGGGGAGCTTTTTGTAGGTATTATTGGGGCATGGCGCATAGCGGATGGGGCATTGATTCAATTATTCCATGCCCAATCCCCAATGCCCCATGCCCTATTTAAATTTGGTTTTGGGTAAAGGTTGACCAAACTCTATCACCTGGGGATTGGCAACATTGGGGATTGTTGGGACTGGAAATTCCGACATTCCGAAAGAGGGAATGCTATTCAACTTACTAGGTTGATTTGGGAAAGAAGGAGGGGGAAGAATTAAAGCAGGTTGTTGAGAGGAGGTATTCGGAGTTAGGGGAGGTACGGTGACAAAAGGCTGCCCTGAGTTAGTAGTAATTGCTGAGGGCAGTTCACTGGATGGAGGCGGAACTGTAAGTAAGGGCGCTTGTAGATTAGTAGGAGTTACAGGTAGGTTATTAGGCGGCTGTGAGTACTTATACGGTGTTTGAGGTTGTTTCTGGGGTGAAGGTGGGGAATTTCCTGATTTCACGGCAGTAGTTTTACCAGAAATAACCGGACGTAATACCCAGCGAGTGGAGTTTTTTCGGGAAACCGGTTGCAGTTGTACCTGTTTGGGATTTAAAACAGTCCCTGCTGCTAAATCTAGGACAATGCGGGCGGCGTTTGTGTTCAGTTGAGAAACGCGAATGCTTTTGATTACTCCCGAATAATTTTTTTGGGTGGTAATCTTGCCCAACTTAGTATTCGGTAAATCTACAACCAGACGAGGGGGTTGGGTAAGGTAGAAATAACGGGGGGTTGTGCCTACTGAAAGGGTGATTTCGAGTTCCTGTGTTTTGGGGGAAAAATGCCAATTATTCAGCTTTGCCACTGGTGTAGCGGCAAAGCTGCAAGTTTCGAGGGCGATCGCAGCATAAAAGCCGAATATAGTGATGCTAAATAGCTGCTTCCGCCATTGGCAAAATTGCCTAGTCTTTAGTCCCTGATGCATTCTTTTTATTTGCTCCATAAAACCCGTACAATGCTTTCACATTGCCGTTTACTTCGCACTTGCAATTCTCCAGTAGAGACGCGATTAATCGCGTCTCTCCCCACCCCCAATTCAAGGAGCTTTTTGGGGCACAGCGGTAAATTTCACAGTTTGGGGGATGCCATTTATGTTTAATTGACCTGTCATATTACCTTTGTCCACAAGTTGCATTTGAATTGTGACTAAGTTTAGAGGATCATTTTGGGGGCGAGGAATATTACAAAGGATTGATCTGCTGACTTTTCCAGATAAATTTAACTGTTGATTTCTGAAGATGCCTGTGAGCGAGTGCTTTTCGTCAGTATCGGCGTTGGCTGTTGCTGGTAATAGAGAGGCATTCAAGTAAATACCTGATTGCTCAATGTTTAAGGTTAGGGTATCTGATTTTTCACAGTTCGGCAAATTCTCCGCTAGCGTTAGATGATACCGGCCGTTAACTGGAGGAGGAGCCTTGAGTTTGTTTTCCCCATAAACGCTGACAGTTCTAAACAACAGTAGCACTGAAATTATTGCTACTCCGTAAAAAGCTAAAGATTTGAAGTTGAAATGATTCATAATCTCAACTCCTTAATGTTGGCTCTTGATTAATAATCTCAGGAAGTACGGAAGCTAGATGAGCGGTGACTTGACTATAGCGGCGGGTAATCAGTAGGGAAGAGCAACATTGGGTGGCTAGTTGATCTGTATATCTTCCCAAGGTTTGACGCTCGATACCCCAAGTGCGGCTGGTGCCAGCAATTGTCAAGTCTACACTTTTTGAGGCTTCGATTACAGCTTGGATTGCTTCTGAAGTTTGGACAGTTTTGATTTCTATGCGATCGCGTACACTACTCGGTAATTGCTCCATTATTTTATTTAACTCGTAGCTCAATTCATCCTTGAGGTGATTTTCGGGTACAACCTGTAAAACCTGTAACATACAAGTTTGATGATTGATTAGCAGTCTGAGCGCTAGGATCAGTGCCAAATCATCATGAATATTTGCCGAATAAGGCACCAACAAGCTTTCTAAGCGATCGCCTCCTCTGTCCACAAACACTGCAACATCCACTGGTGCAGTGGTGAGCATTTGACCGACTCTTCCACCTAAGCGATTGCTACTAAAAGCTGGGCGATGCCATCCCACAAGAATTAAATCAACTTGTTTGAGTGCGGCTATCTGTGCTGTTTCTCGTGCAACATTGCTGGATATGCGAATGATGGGATGTACATGAGAGCGTATTTCTAGGGGTTCAAGAGTATTAATCAGTTCTTTTAGCTGTTGGCGGCGCTGGGCAATTAATCGGTCTGCTTCAACTGGAGTACTTTCAAAGGCATAATCTTCTTCAAATTCAATCAGGCTAAGAGGGTTAACAATGGCGGGATGTCGGAAGTTGAGAGCGATGCTTACTGCCAACTGTACCAAACCTTTCTGTGTAGTCGGATTAGCCACCGGTACCAAAATTCGGTAGGGACGAAGGTAAGCTTGTCCAGCAGTAGCGCTTTTAGCTGTTTCTGCTTCCGACTCTGATTCCACGACATCCAACCTGATCAGCTTCTTCGGATATGTCCATTCCAGCAGTGGCGAGGTCATGAATGTAGTTACCAATGCCATAATTACCAGCATGGTAAATATTAAGGGGGAAATTACCTTTAACTCTAGACCAATGTTTAGCACTATCAGTTCGGTCAAGCCGCGAGTATTCATTAACCAACCGAGTGCCGAAGCTTCCCGTTTATTAATTCCGCTCACACGGGCTGCTACATAGGTGCCAACATATTTGCCTGCGATCGCCACTCCTAAAATCAACGCACACAAAAGCCACAATTCTGGACGGTTGAGCAAGCCAATCTGCGTCCGTAATCCACTGTAGGCAAAAAATATTGGCAGCAAGAAAATCAGGACAAAATCTTCGGTTTTTACTGCCAATTCCCGCACTAAATCTTCATTTTTGGGCATAGCTGCTCCCAGCAAAAATGCCCCAAAAATTAAGTGAATACCAATTAGTTCGGTGATTAATGCTGACGCAACCACGCCCATATAAATCCCAGCTAGCAGCAATTGGCTGAGTCGTCCGGCACGGAGGTAGTGTTTGGTAAGGCGTTGGAGGAACCAACGACCTGCTGTCAACATTAAGCCGATGTAAACTATACTGGCAATAATTGTGGGTATCGCACCAGCAAAGTCACCAGTCCGAGCAACTGCGATCGCTACTGCCAAGAGACACCAAGCTGTGACATCATCCACTGCTGCACAAGTTAACGCTAAGGTTCCTAAACGCGTTCCTTGTAAATTGTTTTCAGTAATGATTCGCGCCAACACTGGAAAGGCAGTAATCGACATCGCCGCCCCCAAAAACAAGGCGAAGGCGGTAAAGGATACACTTGCATTGGAAACTAGGGGATAAAGTAGCACCGCTAGCAATGTTCCTAAGGAAAACGGCACCAAAATACTTACGTGAGAAGTTAAAACTGCTACTTCTAATTGTCCGCTGAGGTATTTTGGATTTAGTTCTAGCCCAATCAGAAACATGAAAAATATTAGTCCCACTTGAGACAAAACATTTAGAAAAGGAAAAGTTTCTGGTGGAAATAAGGTAACTGCTAGATGGGGAGCAACTAAACCAAATAAAGATGGACCGAGCATAATCCCGGCGACAATCTCACCAATTACTAGAGGTTGCTTTATGGAACGGAATCCTAGCCCTACTAGCCTGGAAAGTCCAATAACAATCAGCACCTCAACCAGAACGAGAACAACTATGTGCATGGTTTCCTCACAATTAACTATCTGGTTTCTCTAAGATGATTCTTTAAAACACTAGAAAATGTCAAGCTTGTTAAATATACCCCAGCTTAATTTGCGCTTTTTTGTGATGTCAATTGCGTGACGATCCAGTTGTAGCCGTGAAACATGATTTTTAGCGCTAAATCTCGAAAAACTTCCGAATTAAACCACGTCTATCTTGAAACCTGTAGTTCTTCGGTGATCAAAAGGATTTGCCCTCATCCCCCAACACCTTCTCCCAGATATGGGAGAAGGGGAGCCAGAATTTCAAAGTCCCTCTCCCAGATATGGGAAAGGGATTTAGGGTGAGGGCAAAAACTACGCTTATAAACTTAGATGAGGTTTAACGATATCAAACTCCCCACCCCGGAAACGCCAACGGGGAAAAATAATTTGCATCAGGCTTTGTGAACTAATAAAAACCGCAGCCACACGACGCTATAGTGCAATATAAAAGCTACTGGCGAAAGTTCCTCTTTTGCTAAAGGTATTGGGGTGGGGAGTAATGAACAAGAGAGAAATTAGAGTTTTTATGCAGGGTGGTTTTATCCAAACAGAGAAAAATTACAATACTTCTTTCAGGCGATCGCAGTTGGGAATACTAAATATTAAATACAGTTTTACGCCAGTCCGCCATTCCGCCAGGGAATAAATTCCTGTCGCTATTAGACAAATATTGCTTACGCTAGTAGATAAAACCTCAGACAAGGCAGGGAGGCTCTGGTGTCTGGTATGCAGTTTGTAAAATACTGTAAAAAATATTCACGATACAGCAAGATGACACTGAAGATTTGGGCATCCTAAACATCAGGAGCCAAGTTTTTCAGTTTCCCAACCATGCCCACTTCGATGTTTGTTGCCCAATCCTCCGGGATAAAGACTAAAAAGGCATTTCAGGAAGTGCCAGTAAGTAATCCTGAAATACTACCATTATTGGTGATCACTTCTGGAGGACTAGCTTTAGCGGTGATTGCTTTAATTGTGTATGGTAAGCTCCAGATGAATAAGCTGGAGAAAAAACTTAAGTTTGAACAATTCCGCGTGCGAGAACTAGAGAAAAAGTTTAAGCTAGCGCTGGAAACAATTCGCAAAATGGAAACTAATCCCGATTTGGTCAACTCACGGGACTTTAACCTGGATTATCTGCGAATGCGGATGGCAGAGGAGGTGTTTCATTTTGCAATTCTTAATCAAATTAAGATTCAGATCAAAGAGAAAATTTCTCAAGCCCTGCGTCCAAATCAAGCCCAACAAGGATTACTTGGAATTGCTAATAGCGTTGGACGGCAAGTAGATGAAATTTTTGATGTAGAGTATGCGACTGGGACTCCGCCGAACTCTGCCAAGCGAGTCCTATTTCGTGTTCAAGTCCGGTTAACCAAGTTACCAACGCAAGCAACTTCTGCAACTATTAGTCAAATTATTGACTGTATAGAAACTTACCTCAGCCCCATAGAAAACGAAGATAGTTGGCAACCAATAATTCAAGGTCGGATTGCTACTATGCATTGGGATCAAAAGGCTAAACCTACGCCTTTACTGGTGCTGGAGCAATCGAATGAAGGCGTGAATGTGACTTTTCGTACTAGTCGCCAAGCAAATACTCCACCTCAGCCAAATCCACCTGGAATGAAAAAATCAGGCTCGACTAAATAATGATTATAGCTGTCATTAGTCATTTGTCCTTTGTAGATACAAATGACCAATGACATAGAAGCTTTGTGCAAGGTAGGACAACCCTTATGAGTAAATAGGCTGTATTTATTTGCGTCACAGCTTAGTTATTGAGTTGTGATTTCTCAGTTCCAAATCATGACTGAATAGCTGTATTGGGGGAATTACGGGTTAAAAGACCATCTTCCATTTCTACAATGCGATCGGCTATGTCTAAAATGCGGTTATCATGTGTCACCAATAAGATAGTAGTTCCCTGATTTTTGGCTAGACTCTGCATTATTTCCACAACATCGCGTCCTGATTGTTTGTCTAATGCTGCTGTTGGTTCGTCTGCTAGCACTAGGGGGGGACGATTCACCAAGGCGCGGGCGATCGCAATTCTTTGTTTTTGTCCACCAGAAAGATTGTCTGGGTAGTAATCAACTCGTTCTTCTAGACCAACTGACCCCAGCATGGCTTTTGATTTAGCCACTGCTTCTGTTTTAGAAATATGATTATTCAATTCTACTGCCATTTGCACATTTTGCTTCGCTGTCAAGAACCCTAGCAAATTGTGAGCTTGGAAAATATAACCAATCTGGCGTCGCATCTGTACCAGTTTGCTTTGACTGACGCCCATGAGTTCCTCACCTAAAAATTTTAAACTTCCCTCTTGTACAGACCGCAAACCACCAATCAAGCTCAGTAATGTTGTTTTACCTGAACCTGACGGCCCGGTCATAATTACAATTTCACCTGAATAAATTTCTAGGTTTATATCAAATAATATCTGTTTTCTCAACGCGCCTTTACCATAGTAGTGATTGAGATTTCTAATGGCAATTACAGGTTCTTGTTTCATCATAAATTCGTTAGCTATAAGTTAGTAGTTCTGAGACTCAACTGTAGTGGCTGTTTAAAATTAAGGTTTCTTAATTTTAAATTTTAAACTAGGATTATCCAGAATATTTTTTAATTAATCTTGAATTAATTAAAAGATATCTGCTGGATCAGCAGAACGTAATTTTCGGACTGCGATCGCACCAGAAATAATACACATCATCATAGTCAAGATCAACACCATTACCGCCCGATCAAAACTCATAAAAACTGGTAAAAGTGTCGCGTCTCTGGCGCTTTTATACATAAATAAAGAAAATACAATTCCCGGAAAATATCCTAAAACTGCTAATAACAAAGCCTCTTGAAGAATAACTGTCAATAAATAGTTTTGTGTATAGCCTATTGCCTTGAGAGTAGCATACTCAGCTAAGTGATCTGCAACTTCTGTATAAAGGATTTGATAAACAATTACAGTCCCGACAATGAAACCCATCACAGTCCCTAATGTGAAAATAAACCCAATAGCTGTACTATTTGCCCAATAATTCCGCTCAAAATCAATAAATTCTTGCTTGGTTAAAACATTTACCTCATTAGGTAAATACTTTCGTAATTCTTGGGCGACAACATTAGCATCTGCTCCCGGTTTTAATCTAATCAGCCCAATATCAATTAATCCTTTTTGACGATTGCTGAATATCCGCAAAAAGTTAAGATCACTGGTAATTAAATTGCCATCTGCACCAAATGATGCACCTAATGTAAATAGTCCCCCGACTTTAATTCGCCGCCTTCGTACTTCTGCGGTTACAGGCTTTCCTTGGTCATAATTAGCAGCAATTGGGCCATACTCCACCCTTGAAGAACGGTCAAATAAAACTACATCAGGTAGTTTAAGTTTATCTAAATTTTCCTGAACTCCAGGTAAGTTAACTATGTTAGTTTCTGGGTTCATGCCAAAGATCAGAATACTACGAGGACGGCCGGTTACAGGGTTTTTCCAGATTGTAAAGTCCAAATATATCGGATGTACTGATTGGACTGCGGGTAAATCTAAAGCTTTATATAATCGCCGTTGTGAAAAACTTCTCATCGCCAGAACAGCGCTAGATTGACTATTGATTAAAACAATATCGCCTTGCAAGCTGTTATGGAATCGAACGTTACTATAATACAGAGCATCCCGGAAGCCGAGTTGCATAAACATTAAAATATCAGCAAAAGCAATTCCTGCCAAAGCCACGGCTAGGCGAGTTTTTTCTCTTGTCAGTTGTAACCACGACAGAGGGATTTTTTGATTCATTTTCTAGGCGTCCAAGCACAGTTAAGATAATTCGTAATGACGCTCTCTACGAGACGCTAAAAGCGTAGCTTGCTTCTCTGTAAGAGTACGCGGACTTGCTAACGCTACGCTAATGTAATTCGTAATTCGTAATTAAGAAAATTTACAATCCAAAATATCAAATTACAAATTGGGATTACTGCTCAACTATCACTTAATTAGTTATTAATTTCGACAAGAACTTTAGCGTAAGTTAAACCAGAAACTTTCTGACTATCTGCTGGAGGTAGAGCAATTTTCACTTCTACGACTCTGGCATCTACATCTGCTGCTGGATCTGTATTCAGCACATCTTTTTTACCAATTTTTCTGCCAATTTCAGTGACAGTTCCCTTTAATTCGCTGCTAAATGCTCCATTATCGCTGGTGATAGTGGCGTTTTGACCAATACGCACTTTACCAATACTATCTTCGGGGACTTCAGCAATTACAAACATTTGACTGGTTTGGCCAATTTCAGCAATACCATTTGCACCGATCGCTTCGCCTGACTTGGTGTAAACTTTTAAAATCTCTCCAGCGATTGGTGCTTGAACGTAGCTCAATCTCAGTTCGGCTTCGGCTTTTCTGACATTTGCGATCGCATTACTAACTTGGGCTTGCGCTACTTGCACATCGGTAGGACTAACATCTAAAATTTTGCTCAGTTTGGCCTTTTCTTCATCGATTTGTCTTTGCAAAGTTGCTACAGTTTTGTCACGGTTAACTTTGGCTTCGATTAGCTGCTGTTGCAAAGTTGCTAAATTTTGCATTTGGTTAGCTCTAGCCTCAGCAATTTGCTGTCGCAGGGTTGCTAATGTCTGCTTCAAGGTAGCTCGGCTTTCAGCAACCTGCTGATTAGAAGTTACTGCACTCAAGCGTCTTCTATCCCGCTCTTGCTGAGAAATCGCACCTTCTCTGTATAAATAATCATAGCGTCCGGCATCGACTTCGGCATTGCGCTGTTCGGCTTGGACACGTCCAACTGTCGCTCTTTGGACATCTCTTTGCCCACTAAGTTCAGCTTCTAGGCGATTCACGGTTGCTTGTTGGACGAGTTTATCACCACTTAACTGGGCTGCAATCCGCGCGATCGTTGCTTGTTGACCATTCCTTTCTCCAATTAACTGCGCTTGTAGCCGAGCAATAACTGCTCTTTGGGCTTGAATATCTCTTGGAGATCCGGCTCTGATTTGCGCTAAATTCGCACTGGCTTCTTGGACTTTCGCTTTTGCCTCTTGTAGTCCGGCTATTTGGGTATCGCGGTTGTCTAAAATCGCCACAATTTGACCTTGCTTTACCTGTTCACCTTCTCTCACCAGAAGTTGCTGAATTCGTGACGATGGTGCTAATCCTGATGATGGGGCGGACAATTTAACAACTTCGCCTCGCGGTTCCAAACGCCCTACAGCACTAATGCTATTGCTAGATGGCATTATGGGTACGGATGTAGTTAGTTTCCTCAGTTGCTCGATTTTGGCTGTACCTAATATCCCAGCCGCAATTACTACTGGCACAGCGACAGCGATACCCCACCAAATCTTCGGTTGTTCACTATTAAGTAGCTGCTCACTTGGCTTTGGCTTTTCAGTCACCCTTGACATAGTATGTTGCCCGTTTATCTGAATTGTGCTGATGGAAGTAAAAATAAAAGGGTTTTTAATCAACAGCCAACCGCTTAGGACAAACAACAGTGGTTTAAAGCTGGGTATGGCTTAAAAATTCATTGTGTGATGAACGCTCAACACTATGGCTTTCTAAAATGGTATTTTCTATAGTGCTTCTCGTTTGTATGCAATATACTGACCTCACTTCCATTCCTGTCTCCTTTTAGGAGACAGGCTTTGAAGCTTACTTACTCCCCTTCCCGTGTACGGAAGGGGGTGGGGGTTAGGTCTGTATTTAACTCAACACAGAAGCGCTATAGTAGCTGGCTATTCAATAACTCTGAGTATTATTAAGACATGAGTGCAATGGGAGTTAGCAGAATTCACAAGCAGTATAAATTTAGATGTAGAAATGTGAAATGTGATGTCTCTACACAAAATCCTAAATTGGTATGATGCGGTACTATACTGCTACATTCACTATCGGTACAGTCAGTTACAAAATTGAAAAGAAACATCAAAATAGACTGTTGCCTTTGCTGGATACAATCTTGCTACAAAAGTTAGTCTTCCTTAAGTCAATCAACGATTAACTAACTAAAAAATATCTGTTGACCCTGAGCGAAGCCGAAGGGTCAACTTGAGCATTTCTAACATTAGAGTTTCCTTAACTTTCTGGTCAATGAGCTAGCTGTCTCTACTTGCTTGCACCTACCAAGACAACAAACAATTTTGTAATATTCGCTTCAAAGACTTTACTATTCTCTCTGCTGCCGTTTTGGGACTCCATTAAACTCTCGTTGAATGAATTCTACATTTATCCGTTACGCAAAAACGTAACAGAGCCTACAGATGGGGAACTGTGAGTCTCGCAAACCAATCAAAGGTGAACCCCCTAGCATTAATGAAACAAAAGATAACTTGGAGAAGCCGGAACCAGGGGAAATAACCAACTTGAATTTTGAAGTACTTGCGGAGTTTAAAAAGGATTTCAAAATTGTGGCTGCTACTTACGGTTGTACCCAAGTTGAGCGATCGAGGCGGAATATGGGTAAGACCAATCCACTAAATAATGAGGATTTGCGCGAGTTTGTGGAGTTACAGGCTAGGTTTACTGAAACCGAAAAATCTTGGCTGGTGGATATTACTGATATTGATCGCGAGTCGTTCGATCTGTTGGTGAAGAATCCAAGTAAGGCTGATGAAGCATCGTTACCAGAACCGCAGGAATTTTGGATGCGATCGCGGCACTCAATGCAGAGAGTGCTGATATTTTGGCGGTAATTCGGGGAATGTTATAAGAGTGCTGGTTTCGACTCCGCTCAACCAGCACAAAATTTGAGGACTGAGCGAAGTCGAAGTCCGTTTTTTTGCACATGGTCATAATAATGCCCTATATGTATATTCTTGAATGTGCCGATCGCTCGTTCTGTACAGGAAGTACAAAGGATTTGCCGCGTCGTTTGTGGCAGCATCAAAATGGGCTGGGGGCAAACCATACGAGCAAACGACTGCCTGTAAAATTGGTCTATGCGGAGCATTTTGATTATGTAGCGGATGCTTTTTATCGTGAAAAGCAGGTTCAGGGTTGGAGTCGAACGAAAAAAATTGCTCTGATGGAGAGTAAATGGGATCGGCTTCATATTTTGGCGGAGTGTCAGAATGATTCGCATTATAAAAATGCTGGTTTCGACTCCGCTCAACCAGCGTCGGAAGTCGCTCAACCAGCGTCGGAAGATATCAGGGACGGGCAATGATTAAGAGATTGTGTTATTTATGGTGTTTCAGCAGTATTCGTATTCACAGAATATGGCAGCTTAATTTGGCAGATCGAATAAAACTGTGGTCATGTAATTTTCTGCCCAAGCAGCGCCAAAGGCTTTTTCTAGTACGCGGCGAGTTTTATCGTTTTGCTGCTGTTTGGTGCAATAGTTGTGTTGTCCGGCGATATTTTGTGTAACTTGTTCACCTGAAACTGGACTAGAAGCGATCGCTTGGATGCAATGTATGTCTAAAAATTCTCGCACACGCGTAAGAAACATGGTTTCTTCTTCTGGGGAACTGGGGCGCACAAAGATACAAAAATCAGAAAAAATATTTCCCCATTCAGGTAATTCACGCGGTTGGGAAAAGTTAAGCACTGTTAGCTGTGTCAGTGCAAAAGTATAAGCTTCTGGTAAGGTACGATCTAATTGGATCGGAGAAAGGTCTGCGATCGCTGCACTAATTTGACCTCTACCCCCAACTAAATCGCAACCAAACATCGGTAAGTTGTATTCTGGACGGGGAAACATCACGCAGTGCAAAATATCCAACATATTTCCGATTTTTGCCAGTTCCAAGTGCATTTTCCGAAACTGAGGCGTTTGATAGCAGCGATTTTCGATTGTCAGTTTTTCACCTTCTAGTCTACCTTCCACATACCCCAACTCATCAGGCAAATGGTAGGGCGATAGATCCAGATGCTGATGCCAAGCTGCCTCAATAGAATCAGCTAGCTGACGAATTAGAGGATGTTGTTGCTCACGCAGCGAGGGCATAGAAGTAAATGACATATTCATAGTTGGAAATGCGATCTAGTTGCTAGTCTACAACCTGTCGTGCCCTGCAATATAAACAAACACTTACTGTAACCTGCAATGGCATAACATCGACCTGCAATGGCATAACATCGACCTGCAATGGCATAACATCGACCTGCAATGGCATAACATCGACCTGCAATGGCATAACATTGACCTGCAATGGCATAACATCGACCTGCAATGGCATAACATCGACTTGCAAAAATTAATTCACCTTTCTCCTTGCCTATGACAAAGGACTATTGCCAGAAATCAGTGACATCGTATCCCAATTCCCCTAGCATCTGCCGCAGCAAAGGTAAACTCAGTCCAATTACATTGCTGTGACAGCCGGCGATTTTTTCCACAAAGAAACTACCAAAACCCTCAATGGCAAAGGCACCAGCACACTTGAGGGGTTCGCCGGTGGCAACGTATGCTTGAATGGCGCGATCGCTCATTTGGGCAAAGTAAACTGTTGTGACTTGTGACTTGACTAAAGTGCGGTTTTGCTGTATGTCAATTAAGGCATGACCTGTGTACAAGTCGCCAAAGTTACCTTGCATTATCTGCCACCGGGCGATCGCTTCCGCCATGTCTGCTGGTTTGCCGTAAATTTCACCATTGATGGACAAAACTGAATCACAACCCATAATCAAAGCCGATTCAAACTGCGGGGCTACAGTTTCCGCCTTATACTGGGCAAGAGTTTTGACCAATTCTGCTGGTTCACTTAGTTCAATTTGCGACTCATCAAAATCACTTGGTTTAACTATCGCTTCAATACCAACAGTTTGCAGCAAGCGGCGACGGGCTGGGGAAGCTGAGGCAAGTACAAAAGGTGGAATTTTCATGAGGTTTCTGACAAACTTGGTAATTACGCATTGGGCATGGGGCATTGGTGATTAAGTTTCTTCTCTATCCCCTATCCCACTCCCCAATTAATAAACAGAAAAAGAATTGACAACCTCATCAATCATTCGTTTAACTCTCTGCCAGCGTTTTTCAGGAATTGAGGCATTGAGGGTAAAAAGTTTACCACGGCTAACAGCGACGCTGGCGATGTTGTGTCGTTGCTGTTGATTGGGGAGTTTAACCTCATACTCCAAAAGGTAATATATTTTACCGTTCACTTCTCGTTGTGCGGCATTGACTAATTCAGCCGAACGACCAGAGTTAGGAGGTGCCAGAGCAGCTTTTCCTAATTTATATCCTACTTCTGTTAGGGTTCCCAATTCTGACAAAGTTTTGCCTTCTGGAACTGGGCTAATCACAACCGAAACATTTTCCGACACCTCAATTAAATCGTGAAAAACCACATCTGGCCCGTTGGCAACTTTCACTTGCAGCCAGCCGTTAGGATATAAAAACTGATAGCCATCACTACTGTCTACAAAGCTTTTGAGTCCAGCCGCAGCCGCTATACCAGAATTGCTCAGGCTGAAGCTCAACACTAATAGTAAAATTAATACAATTCGTTTCCACATTTCTACAGATTCCTTTGGGCTGGAGATAACACAAGGCTTGCATCATTTCTCGTTTTTATTCTCCCACCAACCGGGACGCTTCGGATAACGCATTGCATGGCGAGGAATAAATGCCCAAATGTCGGCAAATACTCTCTGACTCCTTGGTGTATCGCAAGTGGTGTGAAATGCTTAAGCGTAGGTTATCGTAGACATCGCCTACCCGGCTCGGAATGAATTCCAAGGCTAATAGCGAAAGTCATCTCAAGCTGACTGGAAGATTTTGTGGTAAGTGAATCAGGGAAAATAAACCGGGTTACTGGCTAAGATAATGGCATGAAAATGAGAATCTCTGCTTGGAGAGTAGAAAAACTAAGCGCTGTAGTTGCATAAATCCGGGTAGTCGCAATTAAGCCAAAGATTTGAGAAACTAGCTACTAGATCACGAAAGTCTTTACAATTTCCTTGTTGACTCAAAAAGTATTTCTCGACCTATGACGAATCAAGCTCCTATCCCGGTTATTGTCAACGGTGCTGCTGGTAAAATGGGACGTGAGGTGGTTAAGGCGGTGGCACAAGCGCCTGACTTAAACCTAGTGGGTGCAATTGACCACAGTCCCGAACATCAAGGTAAAGATGCTGGAGAATTGGCGGGTTTAAGCGAACCCCTGGAAGTGCCAATTACCAATCAATTAGAACCGATGTTAGGGTATGTAGCTGGCGACAGAAAGTCTCCTCCAGGGGTGATTGTAGACTTTACGCATCCTGATTCAGTTTATGACAATATTCGTAGTGCGATCGCCTACGGGATTCGTCCTGTAGTCGGCACCACTGGCTTAAGTCCAGAACAAATTCAAGAGTTGGCAGACTTTGCCGACAAAGCTAGCACTGGTTGTCTAATTATTCCTAACTTCTCCATTGGCATGGTGCTGTTGCAACAAGCCGCAGTCATCGCCTCCAAATATTTTGACCATCTGGAAATTATCGAACTGCATCACAACCAAAAAGCTGATGCTCCCAGTGGTACTGCCATTCAAACAGCGCAGTTATTAGGAGAATTGGGTAAAACTTTTAACGCTGCTATTGTAGAAGAAACAGAGAAATTACCAGGGGCTAGGGGTAGTATAGCAGAGGAAGGGATTAGAATTCATAGCATTCGCTTGCCAGGATTGATTGCCCATCAGGAAGTTATTTTTGGCGCAGCAGGACAGATTTATACTTTACGACATGATACGAGCGATCGCGCCTGCTATATGCCAGGAGTGCTACTAGCAATTCGCAAAGTCTTAGCGCTAAAGTCGTTAGTATATGGATTAGAAAAGATACTTTAAACCAACTATTCAGCATTCATCACTCAGCACTCATGTTAGTACCACTGACTCGCCAGAAATTTGAACAAGTTGTCCCTTTAATTGCCACTGGTTTGCAGTACAAGTACTACTGGGGGAAGTTCTCAAATTTTTTGCAACGGCTGTTAATTTCTGTAGTTGCCATAGTTGCTATTTTGCTTGTAACATTCGTTTTTAAACTTGAGTTTGCTTCAATAGTATTTGTGTTTGGGGTAGTTAGCGCTTTTTTTTGGCTATGGTATCCAGTGTTTCAAGCAAGTATGCGGAATTTGCAATGCCGCCGTTATAAGTATGGCGGCTTTTTCCGTGGTCGAGTGCTAGATTGGTGGATTACAGACCAGTTGATGGGTAAAACCGAAACAGTCAACAACAAAGGCGAATTGGTAATTATAGAAAACCGAGAAAAACAGATTAACTTAGAGGTGGGTGACGACACAGGATTTAGCATTGAATTTGTAGCACCATTACGTTCTGCCCACAAAGTTATTACTCGCGGTCAAATTGCCGAGATGGTAGTAATGTCAAATCGCGCAGATTTGAGCAGTATTGAGGAATTCAGTGATATATATTTTCCCAATCGTAACCTGTGGGTCAGCGATTATCCTTATCTGCGGCGGGATTTCTTTAACGAAATTGGTCGCCGCTTGCGTGAAGACCAACAACAAAAACCCCGTCGGCGGCGTCGTACATTAGAGGATTGAAGCAGAAGTGAAGCAGGCAGCAGGATGTAATCAGTATGGGCTGGGAGCATCTCAATCAAAGCAAATATACCAGATGAGAAAAAAGATTCTTGCTCCCTCTCCGAACTCACGGAGAGGGTTGGAGTGAGGTTTTACAAGGCTTTTTAAGAAAGTGAGATGCTCCCGTATGGGCTTCTCTTTCCTACCCTATACTTCCTACCTTCTTGCTAACGAGAACATCCCACTTTGATCAGTTTCCCTTGCAAACGATAACTCACTGAACCACAAACAAAACCTCCTGACTTAGACTCTACATAAGTCCGCGTTGGCGGGTCTTGTTTATCTAGCCGCGATTTCCAATCGCCAGATATTTTTTTGAGAGTGGGATGCTTACTTAAAAACTCGGAGTCTGCGACAACATCGTGAGGACCCTTAACAGTTATCTTAGAACTATTCATGTAGATATTATAATCATAAATAACGTTTTGATTTTTAGTGTTAGTATTGATATCCTTGCCAGGAAAAGCATAGAGAATGTTATTTAAAATTTTGACATCAGATGACGTATGAGCATATATTTGCCCACCTTTAATTTCGGGACTCTGATTATTTAAAACAGCAGTGTTATTTACAATATCAACATGGTCGCTATAAAAGGCATGAATCCCTGAACCACCATTATTAAATGTCAGATTGTTTTTAACTAAAGTACGCCCTTTATATTCACCCAATTGGGGTTTATTAAAATTGCTTGAACTATCGATAATAATGCCGTTCCCGTCTGTGATCCTTCCGACTGCAATCCAAGGGATGTACATCCGATTGTTGTAGCTCTTGTTGTTGGTAATGAGCATCTTATATCCCTGGTTGTTGTCAAAATTCCAATTGTTCAACAATCCAATACCACTGCAACCATAAATACTGTACCAGGCATTATTGAACACCACGTTATTATCTATTGTCACATAATCAGCCTCCACTGCTCCGATACCTCCTGCTCCACAGTCATGCGCTTTGTTGTTCAGAATACGGATGTGATGAACATGACCATTGGTTCGTCCGTCAATATTTATGCAGCTTCCGTTTGTCAGTGGGTTTGTTTTGTTAGTCTTCTGACTCATCGCATAATCAAGGGTTATATTGGCATTGTTCCCAATCACCTCCAGCCCATTTATCTCAATATATGAAGCTCCATTTGAAACCGCGATACCGTTCCATGTATTGTGCTGAATTTTTGGGAAATGCCCAGGATATGCTTTATACTTAATCCATGCTTTTGCAGTTCCAGAACGTTTAATATTTACTACAGTCCCAGCTTGGGGTAAATTTGTGTAAACTCCGTTCATAATCAATACTGTATCGCCGGGGTTAGTCAAATCTGCTGCCTTTTGAATTGTCCTAAAGGCAGATGAGGAAGAAAGTCCACTATTTTGGTCGTTTCCAGTACCACTAACATAGTATGTTTTCCGAGTCGCGGCAGTGCTGATTAGCTCGCGGCTGGATAGGGTCATTTCCTTGTTAGTGGATACCTGACCGAAGTTTTCAACGAAAAATCCTTTTATCCTTCCTCCCTCAACCAAAAGAGTTAGTACCACGGGAATTGCAATATATGCGCTTATACTCAAACCCTTCATTACCACAAGACTAGGCTCCTTTATAGACACTTTTCAATAAAAATATCAGGATCTTCAGGTATTTTGAATACTTTTTTGGATACAGAATACAGTAGAGCTAACTTTCCTAGCTCCCTCCATTTCTATCTTGCCCATAGGCTTGCCATGCCAAGTCTACCAATCCATCAACGATCGCAGCTGCTACAACTGCATTACCTTTGCGACTGTCAATTGTAATGTGAGGCACTAAAGAATCTCGTAAGCGCTCCTTAGCTTCATCAACATTTACAAATCCCACTGGAGTCGCAATTATCAAAGCAGGTCTAATTTCCTCAGCTTCAATTAAATCCACCAGTACTGTTAGTGCTGTTTGCGCTTGTCCTACCACAAAAATGCCCTCTGGATAACGCTTTGCTAAAGTTTCTATTCCCCATGCTGCCCGAGCTTTTTCTTTTTGGGGGCGTGTCACAACTTCCATACTGCTATACACCGGATTGGCAAAGGTATTTTGAATCTCGGAGGCAATACCTACTTGTACCATCGGCACATCGACCACAATCGTAGTACGCGCGGCTAGTGCTGCTGCTCCAGCTTGCAAGGCACGCTCAGAAAAGCGAATCAAAGACTTATACTCAAAGTCAGCCGTGGCGTAGATTACCCGACGCACAATCTCATACTCTGCGGGTGAAAAGGCATGATTATCAATTTCGCTATCAATAATTGCTAAACTTTGAGCATCAGTTACGTGCCATTCCATTTTTGTTGAGCTTTTCAAATATTAGCTTTCAGCTTATCAGCTTCAGAGAGTTAGCAGTTAGGAGTTAAGTAGAGCGGCGTGAATAATTCAAGGTTTGTAGTAAGGACTTTAGTCCTAATTTGAGGGCTGTTCGCGAAGCGTTCCCGCAGGTTAGCCCTCACTACAAACATATCTCAATATTTTTTACATTACTTAATCTACTTTGATTTATTCTCACCTACTTACTTATAAGTTTTTAATTAACTGATAACTCCTAACTCAGCGATAAGTTTGAGAGGCGGCTTGGGCAACTCAAATCTTCGATACTCATAACTCATTACTGGATGAAGGCCGACTGAAAACAGGAGATAGGTAGGCAACCAAGACGCCGATGAGAAACCCAGAGATATTACGAACTAGAGGTAACCAGTCGCTTGTGCGTGTCACCACTGGCCCAATACCAAAGGCAATAAACAAGATTCCCCACAAAGGTGAGAAAATTAAAGCCCATTGCCAAGCAAAAACTTGTCCTTTATCGCGGGGTTGAGCTGCAAATCCACAAATCACCCCACCAATAATTGAGCTAATCAAGGTGAGAATCCATTGCTCTCGTGGCAATCCGGGGACAACATTGCAACCACCCTTGAGTAAACAGCCTTTAACCGATTCTAAGGCTTGCAGAATGGCTTGGTCTTCACCTTGTTCGCGGACAAAGAACAAATTACCGAAGCGGGTTTGCAATTCTATCCAGAACGTCCGGGGTAAAAGTTCATAAACAGCATCGCCGATGCTAAAACTGAGGATGTTACCGCCACGAGAATCGGCAACTAGTAGAATGCTTTTGTCATCCAAACCCCAATATTTGATGACTGCCCGACCTGGGGTGCGGTCATACTGGGTCAATACTCGCAGTTTCCAGCCCGTATCGACTTCAAACTGCTCTAATTCTTTGACAAGCTTTTCTTCTTGCAGCACAGGAAGAGATTTTGCTAAGTCTACAACTGGGGTAAAGGTGGCAGGGAGTAAGTCAGGATTGTCATAAGCCAGTGCTGAAGGAGAATGCATGACCCAAATTGACCCAGCCAGAAAAAATACTGCAATAGATAACAGAATTCGTCGCCAAAAACAAGATTGCATGGACGTTTTTATACAAATATCAACGGTAGAAGTAAACAAGTTGTTTTAAAAGAGTACTGGAAAAGTGATAGTTCTTTACACTTGTTTACTTTACTCTAATCTAAAGGATCAACGCAAAGCCTTTTTGAGGAGTGGAGAGAAATCAATTCAAAATTCAAAACTAATTCAATCTTCGTCATCGAAGTTGGTTTCCCAGTTAGCGGCATCGTTGTAACCGTCATTAGCGCGGTATACTTCTGCTTTGATCCGGTGATTTTCTTGCCTGAGCACTTCTCGTTCTCGCAACGTGAGTGGTGGTTTTTCATTGCTTGGGGTGCGATCGCCTGTTCGCCTTGTGGGTTTTTGGCGTGTGAAGTTTCTCCAAGCGGCTTTTGCGCCAACAAAGACGCTGCGTGTACGTACTTGCAGATTTTGAGCCTGTTTTCTCGCACTATCAAGGCTTTGATCAACTTGTTTGGCGACTTGACTGGCACTTTTTACACCTTCACCGACATCATCAGTTAAGTCAGCGATTTCCAAACCAGTCACGCGGATAGCTTCTAGAGTGGCTGGTAACTCGCGTGAGAGTGTATCAAATAGCTTTTCTGCACTGCGAGCCGCGCGTGCTAACTCTTGCAAAGCCGGTATTGCCGCTACTAAAACCGCAGTCAAGCTTGTGGCAACTAAGAGTAAGGAAAATCCCAACCAAAACAGGGGATCAATCACGGTTATGTCATTTATAAGCGTTCTAATTGCTGGGGAAGAGAATCTGAGTCTTCAACAGATGTTGGCCGGTTTAAGACTTGGCTTTCTCGCTGACTGGCATCTACACCTGCTGCGATCGCCTCCCGTAATCTATCTAAAGTCTCATCCCAGTTTCGCAGTGCGATCACAGAGAGACGATCTGCCTGGATTTGCACACTCGTAGATAAATCTTCTGCCAATTCTGGGATAGCATTGGCAGATTTTTTTAAAATTTTACGTGTTTCGCGCCCTGTGCGTGGAGCCACGAGCAAACCGGTCAAAGCACCGATGGTAGCTCCTAGGATAAAACCGCCAATAAATACTCCAGAACGGTTATTAGACATCTTGTTGTTTTTCTCCTTACACCCATTTTAGGTGGTTTTCTCTCCTTGTAAGACTCCACCGATTTTATTCAGTTAATCTATCGTGACAAAATATCACCCATAAATGTTGCTTTTATTCATTAAATATCAAAACCATTAATTACTTATAATTCAAAACTCTCCGGATATCCCAAAGTTTTTATGCCTTTGGTAAGCCTTCTGGTGGGCTGCTAAGTCCCAAATCAGCCCTTAGACTTCTGTTTGTGTCACCACGTCCCGGTGTCCTCGCATCAGCCCTAATTATAAATATTCATGAACCTGACATAAATCATTTTGAAAAAGTTCTTTTCCCAGATGTTAACTCTAGCCTCCGAAAATAACGCTGCCAGATTTGCCGTCCTAGCAAAAGTAGACTGATAATTTGCCGTACTTGTTGGATTTGCATTTGTAACGCTTGATTTTTCTGCCGTAAGTTGTAAATATTATCCTGGCTGAGATAAATATTTTCGGGTGCTTTATTCAGTGCTGCATGGGTACAACTTTCATAGACGGTTAACCTATCTGCTATGTATGCTAGCTGCTGCTTGAGTTGCCATACCCGCCAAGCCACATAGAGTAGTATCAGCGAAATCAGGGTGTTAACGAGGATAACTAAAATTACCATTGTCTATCTTCACCAATATCAGCTTTGAGGAATTGTTCTATATACTTGACTTGGCTCTTATTTAATGATGAAGAAACTAAAGGATAAAAATTAGGGCACAAAGTACAGCCGGGATTATGGCAATAAAGAGCAGTTAAATGATCCTCTGAGCGCTATTGAAAGGCTTTACTAGGTGAAAATTAGTGTAACAAAGGCTGATGGCTAAAAAATCGCCAATTCGCCAATTTTGTCACAACCATCTGCCCACACCTCGCAAAACCACAGCTACAATTGCCTTAGATTCACGACTAGGTTTGCTCCCATCAACCCGTATGCTCAATAAGCCCCAGCATTACTACGTTCCACTTCTTAACCTGATAATCCTAGTCAATTTGCAACCTTTGTGGCATCTAAGCACAATGGCATAGCCCCTTCAACAGACGATGAGAGAACTACACTACACTCCTTACCGGAGGCTCGCCAGCATCGCCTTTATTATTGTGCTTCTACCTCTACCACTTTTCTAGTCTGTCGCGTGAAGTTAACTAACATTTTGCCTGCAAAAACCTCAGTAGTGAGTGGTTCACCAAGCTAACGAAAGCCCGGTACGTAGTAAGTACAAAGCGTGCTTAACACAAGGACTAAAGTCCTTACTACAAACTTATTTACCCAGATGAAGGCTTACCCCTGGTATTTCACTAATCCGTTACTGATAATGATTATTTTTTCAATACATCCAGTAGGAGTTGATGATGTCAAAAAAATTACCATCAACTAATTCCTTTCGAGCTATTATTCTTGCCTTGACGATTGGATTTGTTGGGTGTGGAAATCAAGCTGCAAGAACCGCATTCACTCAGACTACCACTCAGGGAAATGAGAATCTTCCCCAAGTCGTAGCGACTACAAGCGTACTGTGTGACTTAACCAGACAGGTTGCGGGGAATACAGTTAACCTTACCTGCTTAATTTCCCCTACAGCCGACCCCCAATTTTATAAACCAAAACCGGAAGATCGTAAAGCCATTGAGCAAGCTAATCTTATTCTTTATACTGGTTACAATTTTGAACCAAATCTGATCAAATTAATTAAAGCGACTAAAAACCCTGCACCGAAAATAGCCGTTGGTCAACTGGCAGTGCCTAAGCCACAAAAATTTCAGGCAGGCGCTAAAAATGTAACTGATCCTCATCTTTGGCACAATACCAAAAATACGATCAGAATGGTGAAGGTAATTAATAGTAACCTGATAAAATTAGAATCTAGTGATGCCGAGGCTTATAGCAGCAATACCAAAAAAATCACAAATGAACTGACTCAACTAGATAGCTGGATTAAGTCAAGAATTGTCAGTATTCCTGCCAAAGAACGCAAGTTAGTTACAACCTCTGATGCACTGAGTTATTACGCTAAAGCATACGGTCTTTCATTAGCAGGGGGATTGCAAGGTATTAGTACCGACAAAAATCTGACGGCTACACGAGTGAAAAATTTGGTGGCAAATATTAAACAGGCTAAAGTCTCAACAATTTTTACTGAGGCGGCAATTAAGCCTAATTTGCTTCAATCTGTAGCAAGAGTTGCTAATGTAAAAATTTCTGAGAGGAAGTTGTATGCTAAGGGACTTGGTGAACCAGGAAGCGAGGCGGACACTTATCAGAAAATGATGATTGCCAATACACGCACAATTGTAGAAGGATTAGGAGGAACGTATTTAATGTTTGAAGCGAAAGCTGCTAAGGAATAAGAATTAAATAAGATACAATTTATGTCCCTGGCTTACTTCACCCTCAATCCCTCTCCTGATAAAGAAGAGGGAAGCTAGAGACAGGATGAAGTTTTGTATTTTATTTAATCCACGTTCCTAAGTAGTTATAACCTCAATTGAGTAATCTGATCTAGCGTTTCCTAATAAGAATGAGGTTAAGCTTAACCTCACCCCGATAAAGTTGTGGTTTCTCTCCCCTCTCCGAACTCACGGAGAGGGGTTGAGTTTATCAGCCTCTTTGTTGCTTCTCCTATCAGAGACGGGGTAATAGATCAAAGAAAATGTCAAGGCTATTTCTCGAATCTGATATCAATAACCGTTGCATTGAAGTTGTAGTTAAAGCCTTCTAACTCAAATGGCATACCAATTTTCACTTTACTGCTACCTAGAACTAGTCCACTTTCAGTACGTTTGGCTTTACCTTCTAAAGTCAAAATCATATCTGTACTAAAATTGTTGATCTTGGGATCTGGTAATTCTTTAACAGTGCCATCAGGTTGGGAAACATTGACTGTTCTAGGTAGCTGTTGAATAGATTTAATTCCAATCTCTCCATAGGGTTGATTGCGGATAATTACATCAGTTTTCCCGCCTTTTTTTAAGCCATTGTTAAATAATTGCTCAGGATCACGTACATTCAAACCACGAACTACTAAGTCTACTTCTATGGGTACTATTTTCTCACCGACTTGAGCAAGACCCAAGGTAGACAAGATGGTAGACAACATCACAAATATAACTAGCAGAGTTACCAGCGCAGCACCTAAATCTAGGAGATTGATTTTGCCGAATAAACGACCTTTTGAATCTAAAATAGCCATAAAAAGTTTTCCGAGGTAATAGCGAAGTAATTGATTGTAGCAAAAAGGTTTTCGATGAGAATAGCAATTTTCCCTATTTGGTAATAACTCAAAGCGGCTGGGCGTTGCGGTTATGCGACAGTTTATCACGAGTTCGTAAGTTCGGAGGGGGGCAGATGACTCTCAAACTTTTGGCTCTTAAGACCGACGCACCCAGAAGGTAAAATCTAGTGTTTAAGCCGATCGCTAGAGGGAATCACTAGTCCCCAAAATTCGGTAGATTTGCGTAAACATTGGTTGTATAACAATCCCTTTGGTCTGGAGTTGAGAATGCAACTTAGAATGATCTAAAACCGTCTCATAATTTGCCTCATCATTTTATGTTCTCCCAAAATTATCTTCAGTGCAGATTATGTTGAATTGGAAAGGTTTTGTTGCAAATTACCGTGCGTGGCAGCGTCGCTGGTTTTATCCTTTAATTTCGGTGGTAGTCGCCCTGAGTCTGTGTCTGAGTACACCCTTCCCTGGAAGAACTTTAGACTTCTTGCCTCTTCTACTTCAAGGATTTCAGGCATTTCAACTTTCTAATATATCTCCTAACCAAGAAGTTGATCTTGGTAAGCAGATTAATCAGGAATTAGTCAGTAGTCAAGTCCGGCTTAACCGCAATCCCGAAGTTAATCGCTATGTGCAACAAGTTGGTCGGCGTTTAGCAGTTAATAGCGATCGCCCCGATCTCCCCTATACCTTCCAAGTAGTTGAAGATGATACTATTAATGCTTTTGCTACCTTGGGCGGCTATGTATATGTCCACACGGGTTTGCTGAAAACCGCAGACAATGAAGCGCAATTAGCAAGTGTACTCGCTCATGAAATTGGTCACATTGGCGGGAAACACGTAGTCAAACAGATGCAGCAAAAAGCGCTCGAAAGTGGTCTATTAACAGCTGCTGGCTTAGACCGGAGTACGGCGGTGCAAATTGGTGTACAGTTAGCGCGAGACTTGCCACGCAGTCGTAAAAATGAATTTGAGGCTGATCAAAGAGGATTAAGAACTTTGACACGTACTGGTTATGCTCAGTCTGCAATGGTTTCATTTATGCAAAAGCTCCTAAAAAAGGGTGGTTCTGCGCCGATATTTTTGAGTACGCACCCTGGAACCAGCGATCGCATTAATGCCCTCAGACTTGCAATTGACTCTCAACCTAGTAATGGAAATTATGGCTTGGATAATCCTAGTTATAAAGCTAATATTCGACCATTAGCGAGGTCTTGAGCGTATTGGGCGTTGGTTATTCCCCTGGTCTCCCTTGTCTCCCCACTCCCCACTCCCCCTCATCTCAAATATTGCTCAATTCATATTGCGGCGATCAACTTTGATTTTGGCTGGATCAACTCTGATCACTACATCTTTTAAGGGCAGGACACGGAGATAATCCTTAAAAATGTTAACTTGATAAACTAAGTTATTCGTGACATCGAGTCCAGTTAACCACCCACTCTTGGGATGATAAGCACCAGTATCTATGTCTAGCCATCCCTGTCCTTGTGCCAGTTTACCAGGAGAAACACCCGGCAGAGTAAAGGTAATGGTGTGACCGATGATAATTTGCTTATCTGGGAAGTAGGGTTTTTCAATACTATGAAATTCCTCTCGTATCCAACACAGTTCATCGGCAGTTTGTTCTGTCACTGACTTGGAAGGGTCAACACCAGCATGAGTTAACCAAATATCCCCCAAGTCAAGATATGTAGGCAAACTCTTGAACCAATCCAGATGGTCGTCAGGGATTGTGGACTGGTGGTAACTGGCTACGGTAGCTTGTCCTCCACTATACAGCCATGCTTGCATCGTTGGGGAGGAGGTTTTTTCATTGGTGAGAATGTTTAATAACATCTGCTCATGATTTCCTAGCAAACATGGGTAGTTATTTCGCTTGACAAAATTAACTACTTGTGAACTATGAGGACCGCGATCAATTAAGTCTCCCAGAAAATAGACTTGATCTTCTGAGGTGGGGGCAATCGCCTCCAACAATGTCATTAAACCTTCATAGTGACCATGCACATCCCCAATTACAATTCGTCTGGGGCTAATTTCGCTCATTTTCTCTTAGCTTCAATAGTTTTGGCTAATACTTCTGCTACAGTTTAAGCTTTCTGGTTTCCGCAATGAAAGGTAAAAATACTGAACAAATTTTATTTTAATTTAATTATTCTCCCCGAAATAAAATTATTTTATGATGGCAATGGGGTAGGATGTGTAGTTTTGAGTGGTAAAAGAGAAAATCAGCAAATTTAATTCACGTTGTTAGCTGCCTAGTCTAAGTACAGCTTTGCGTAAAATCGTGGCGAATTGAAGGTTGAAATTTAAACGCATAGGCGCGGCGCGATGATCGGTAGGCGATCGCCAAGACACAGAGGACATAGAGAGAAGAAATAAATGCTTAACTGAACTGTATTGCATTTCGCAGGTGCTCCGGCGTAGCCCGCACTTCTCTACGAGACCCTTCTCTACGAGACGCTGCGCGAACGGCAAGCTCAGGGCATCGCGCTGCGCGAACGACTTGGCTCAGTGACCACCGCAGGCATCGGAAGTGCTGTATTTTTGAAAATGAATGATCTAAATGCTGCATTTTAGAAGTATGACAGCATCATCACTAGATATTAGGGTAGAATATTGACCACTGCGGCATAAGGCTTGGTTTGGATAATTTCAAGCTTCCAGTCTGAAGAATAATCAGGCAACTCATAGCCAACACTCCTAACATGAGTCAACATCAACTCATCCCGTTGATGCCAAACTGCAAATATTCTCTCCCTGCCATCATAAAGGGTTTCTAAATCGATTTGATAAACCTCATTTACTCGCTTTAGTTTCAAGCCCAATAAATTTAACAGTCGGCTGAGTATTTTGATTGCCGAAACCTGCTCTTTCTCTCCGACTAAGTTAATACCAAGCGCTCTTTTAATATGCCTACTATGTTGAAAAACAATATTTTTAAGTAATATCAAATCTGTATCACTCTCGGTAAATTCTCGTTCGGCTTCGAGGAACTGAAGCATTCCCAAAGCTCTCATCGCCTCGACTTTCAGCGTATAAGTTTTTAAATCTGGTAGAAAAACTTTTCCTTCACCCCAAGATAATTGCTGATGCCATTCTTGCTGGTCTCTGACGTGAAAATACTCGCTTTCGTGAGTTAAATAATAATGAATTAACAGTTGAGAATAATATCCGTGGTCATCCTGTAATTTCAGCCAAGGAGTAACTTCTACACCATACCTTTGTCTGAGAACATATTTATTGATTTGGTTGCGTTCTCCATCAGTCAGGGAATGCTTCACTAATAGCTGCTCATATTCGACATAATCAATATCTTTAGCATTAGCGATAGCAGTTGCTAGCGATAGTTGATTTTGCTGCTTAATATCTTTAATTTTGCGTTTAATTTCTTTAGCTTTTTGACGGCTTTGCGCCCAATCTTTTTGAACTTTGACAATTTCTAAAATTAATCTTCTGCGGGTAGCTAAATCATCAGCGTCAGTTGCCAAAAAGGCCAGGCGTAAATCTCGAATAATATTATTGTGGACAGCATTACTCCGCAGCTGAATTTGATGCCCATCAGCAATCAAACCATCTTGCATCGATTGACGGTAGAGGCGGATAGAAGCATTTACCCGTGCAGATAACTTAGCCCAAGTTCGCAAATGAATCGGGTCATGAACTAAAGGTAAATCCACATCTATTTTATGTAGTGGACTAAGCAAAGCTAAGTTTTCTTTTTGATTTTCTTGATACCAATCAGATAGCAAGCGATAATTTGTACTACCACTACCAATTAAGCCAATACCTCGTTTAGCGCACCAGACAACACGCGGAACATCATCCCGCACTCTCGCTAATGCTTGTCTTGCTTCTGAGTCAGGAATTACCCCTTGAAAAATGCCATAAACTCGGTCGAAATGCTGGACATCAATACTAATTCCTGTACCAAGACTAGGGGTAACAAAAACGCCGTCATATTCAGAAATTTTTTGATTGATAGCTGCGATAAAATCAACGGCTTCGTGGCCAGGTGTGTTTATAGTGTGGCTACTAACTACCAAGGTTTTAGGAAATTGCCGTCGTAATTTTTGTAACCGCTCTTTTAGATAACGTTCAATGGTTTCACAACTGTAACGCCCAGCGCGACTATCGGTAGTAACATAACATTTACGTCCAGCAAGTAAATCCAATTCCAGTTGGTGAATTAGCGGTGTTGGGTTCGGCGAATCATAAAAAGTTACGTCCCAACCATGCTGAGGTTTCCACTGGTTGAGAACTACCCAAGGTGTTAATTTAATTCCTGCCAATCCCTGTAAATATTCAAGTGATACATCTGATAAATCAGCATCTTGGGCAATTACTAACCCCCCAGTTGTTAAAACTGTGGAAATTAATTGCTGGAATAATTTTAATATTTTTACACGCTTGTGTTTACAAGTATTACTGTTTAATAGATGCCATAAAGATTGCTCTACTTCATCTAAAATTACTATTGCCCCGCGCCAATTTTCCGGGTTAAGTTTCCAAATCGAATCAACACACAAGCCGAGGGAGTGCTGAGGAAAGATAGAGCGGAGGATGGGAGGAGGCGGGGTAAGTGTTTTATCAATCCTTTTCTCCCCATCTTCTTTATGTGTTCCCCATTGAATACCAATTTTTTCACACAAAAATCGTCCTAGTAAAATTCTGTGAGTAATTAACAAAACAGGTTGATTTCTGCTTTTTACTTGTTGAACAACGGTTTGCAGTGCTGTAGTTTTACCCGTTCCTTTTGCTGATTTTACTCCTACTAATCCAGAGGTGGGGAAAGGTATTTCACCTATATAAGGACGGTTGAAGGTGAGTGCAGCAGGAATACTTAACTCGGTGTGGGGTTTGGTTTGAGCAAGATAAATTTCTAAATCAACACTTTGACGATAAACTTTATCGAAACTACTTACACCTTTCGCAGCGATAAACTCATCAACTCCTTTTTCTACTCCTGGAAGTTCAATGACTTTAACAGTGCAACTTTTTTGCTGGAATAAACAACCAAGCTGTGAAATGGCATTATTTACAGCAGCAATTGTCTTGGGTTGAGTTTCAAAATCAAAGCAAATGTAAAAGCTGCGTTTTGTAATTGCAAACGCGCCTAAATCGGGAATTAGCTGACGACGAGTAACTTTGCCAAATTCATCTTTAACAACTCGATAACCACTGGTAATTCCGGGAATGGCAATAGCTACATATCCTTGGGTCAACAGTGTGGCTGCTTTCTTCACACCCTCGCAGATAATGAGGGGAATGTTCTGTTGCATCACCCATTGCCAAAAGCCTTCAGCTTCACCATCAGAAGTAATGGTGATATTCTCAGGCATGACCAGATTGTAACGTCCAGCGACTTGCTGCCACACTTGCAGCGTTACCCGCAAACAAAATACTCGCGTTGGCGTGCTGGGGGGATGCTCGTATTTGATGGACTTACCATTGTGATTCTGTCGGGGTTGGTTTGGCTTAAAGCATCCCCATTCCATCATTTGCCAATTATTCAAAGGGTCTAACCCCGAACACCACCAACCACCTTCAGTGATATGAGCATAACGCTGCAACCAACTACTTTTCACCATTCCGGCATTGGTGCGGGGGAGTAGCTCAGAAATCAATAGGTATTCATAAGCTGTTACGCCTTGGAGTGACCTAAAATTGAGTTGCACTAAGTGTAAGTCTATACCACTGCTCTTGACTAATTCTTCAAGGTGTTGGGGGTGTAAATAGTGCAGATGCATAGGGAAAGACGCTAAGGGAAAGTCAATGAGATTAAAACATTAACACGCATCTGCTTTTTTTCTATAAGAGATATTGCGAGGCTTTAATGATGCTTTTTTACTTCGCTAAAAGAGACACATCGGTTAAGACTCTAGTGGGTTATTCTGCCTATTAGATCCCCGAAGTAATAATTTTGTATTGTGATATTTGTTCGCTATTAATTTTTATTTATCAGTAAATTTATTGGTTAAGGAATGCGATCGCTTGGGAGAAGCTCACGCCCTGGTAACTTTAGGCTATGGCGCAGCATTACTGTGCCTTTACCTACAACAGATATGCTTCAAAGTCTAGGTTTATTTTGGCTTTGTCGGTTGGTTTACCCAGCGTACCGCCTCAATCGCAGACGCGATCCGTAGAGGCACTCTAGAAACGCGCACTTCCCCTGTATTGGGATTTGTTGCCTTGAGAAACTGCATAGTCTGGACATTAATTCGCTCCCTGACGATACGTAATAATCTGTATTCTTCCCAGGAGTCAATTTCGATCGCGTTAATTTCTTCCAATAAGCGTGCCCAGCCGATATCATCGATTGGCTGCCGCGTGGGTTCCAGCTTTGTTTTACCATGCTGTGCATACAGGCTATATCCATCTACAAACGCTATAGCAGGTGTATCTTCGGCGTGGAGGTGGTTGTTGCTATCAATACTGATTGTGGTCGAATGCTTGGATATAATTGCGATATTTTGAAAAAAGAAAGTCCAGCCGCAATTTTTGACAAATTCTTCTAAAATTACTACTTTGTTTTTAAATTGGTGGTAGTTTAAACCATGAATACAAAAATCAAAATAACTACCTCCTGCAATTAAACTTTCAGGTTTTCGGCATGAAGAGAATATACTTTTCAGGAAGTTGCGATCGCTCTTACCAAAGTGTTGGGAGAAAACATATTTCCAATGGTTTTCTAACTGGTCTTGCAGTAAAGTGGCATACTCTTTTGCAAGATGATTATCAAACAACGAATGTAAATTTGTTTGTAGACTAACGGATAGTAGCACAAGCAGCTACAACCCCCCTATTACCAGCTTTTACAGGACTGCTAGGAACATCCTGCTTCAGTTCTACCCACTGAAATAAGCTAGCTGTTGTCATTGCTTAATTTTTTCGTGGACTATCAGTTAAGCATAGATAGTACGCAAAGAGTCTAATTCATTAGTATCAGTTACAACTTTACGTAATGTTTCACTGAAATAGAAAACTTCATAGTTGGGTGCAAGTTCTTTTTGCAGTCGCTTCCACAAGCTAATTCCTTCTGCTTCAAAAACTGTTTTAGCCTCTAAACTGGGAAAACCTGATGAATTAGGATCTTCCCAGTTCAACTTTGCATCATAAACTTCAGCCCAATTTTCCAAACGGCTAATAGTTTCTTGACTTAATGGCATTATAAGAGGATCAATATCTCCAACTTTATCGGAACTAGCCCACCATAGGGGGTAGCATCCATAATCAGCCATGAGTTTGATTTTTTCTGCCATAGTCACTTCAGCGAATTATGAGGAAGTTCTGGGATTAGCGCCCACTATATATCCATTATCGCTTACAGTCACACAGATGTATTGGGTTTTGCCATTAAAATTAATTTCATAAATAGGGCGAGTTTTTTTCTTCCTTGATAACCAATTATTTTACCTTGGGTTACTGCGGTGATAATTGCATCTGGTATCTGCTTTGGCTCGATTCCCTGATCAGCAAACTCTAAAGAATGTTCTTCCAATATATGTTGCAGTCCTGCTTCAGCATTTCCCTCTTCTAAAAATATGATTTTGCCATCAGTTTGCTTGGCAATCCGCACAATTTTCTCAGGACTGTGTTTAATGCCAGCATCAAGAAGCGCCGCAAGTAATGCCGCTGTGTCTTGATTCATATTTAATTTAGTTATTTTAAATAATAATTTATATAATAAATTTAATAATATCTCAGATTCAAGCTGCTTGTCAAGCCTTTTAGTTAATAAAATTGAGGGGTAAAGATCCTCAACAAATCCTTACCCCTTAATCTTCTCAATCAACCTTCAAATCTACGCCCCAACAGCCTCCTTCGCAGCGTACAACACCTCAGCGTTGATTTCCTTGAAACCGCGATCGCGGGCAAATTTTTCAGTATTACGCTTCACTTTCCCGCGCACAAATCCCGGAATCTTATTCAATTCTGCTTGACCATCCTTTGTCCAATTCAAATCAGAATCAGCAGAAATTCCCCTAGTAATAACTTCTTTGGTATCGTGACCACCGAAGATTTCTAACAGGTGATCTTCCATTCCCAAAGTGAAGGAATTGTAGATCAAATCTGTAATCTGATTCGTGCCTTCGTAACCCATAAATGGTTTGTAACCAATGGGGAAGTTTTGGACGTGGATTGGTGCAGCAATTACGCCGCAGGGAATATCCAAACGTTTACCAACGTGGCGTTCCATTTGGGTGCCGAAAATGGCAGAAGGTTCGACACGAGCGATCGCATCCCCAATTTCACCATGATCTTCAGAAATTAGCACTTCATCGCAATACTCGCTAACCTCTTGGCGGAACCAGTCTGCATCATATTTACAGTAGGTTCCAGCCCAAACAACATGAATCCCCATTTCTCGCGCCAGAATCTTGGTAATGGCGGCGGCGTGGGTGTTGTCACCAAAGACCACAGCTTTTTTGCCAGTCAAGTTTTGACAGTCAATTGAACGGGAGAACCAAGCAGCCTGAGATACATACAGGGTTTGCTCATTAATGAAGTTTTCGTAGTCAACTTCTGTGAGCGAAGTCGAACTATGAGCGTTAATTACCTGCTGAATTTTGCGAATACAACGGGCTGTTTCCACTACACCCATTGGAGTAATGTCTACATAAGGTGTGCCAAATTGTTCTTCCAGGTAACGAGCTGTGGTTAAACCGAGTTCACGGTAAGGAACCAGGTTAAACCAGGCTTGGGGCATCTTCTTTAAGTCGTTCACCGAAGCACCTTCGGGAATTAAGGTATTTACCTCAATTCCCAAGTCAGCCATTAGCCGTTTGAGTTCGGTGCAGTCGTGATTATTGTGGAAACCAAGGGTAGTAGTACCGATAATGTTAACTGAGGGCTTTGCTGTTTTGCCCTCTGCTAATTCGCCCCGCTTCCGGGCTTTTTCAATGTAGTATTGAACGATTTGATCCAGAGTGCGATCGGCGGCTTGTAGTTCGTTGTAGCGGTAGTGGTTCACATCCGCCAGCATTACGTCTCCTTTCGCTTCCAACTGCGATCGCTCGACAAAGTTGTGCAGGTCTTCTTGTAAAATGCTGGAGGTGCAGGTGGGAGTTAACACAATCAAATCTGGGTGTTCCTCGGCATCCTTGCGGATGATGTTATCTACCACCTTCTCTTGAGAACCGCGTGCCAAAACGTTGCGATCGACGACACTGGTTGTCACCGGAGTAAAATCCCTCTCCCGCGATAGCATGGAGCGCATGACGTTAAAGTAGTCATCGCCAATGGGGGCGTGCATGATTGCATGAACATTTTTAAAAGAACTAGCGATTCGCAGAGTGCCAATGTGGGCTGGACCTGCATACATCCAGTAAGCTAATTTCATGTTTGTGTTCTCCCTTTTCAACAGAAATAACACGGAGTCCGATAAGAGTGGACTATAAGTGCTTGATTATTATTAAATCGTTTCTGATTGTCTCAAAACTTGTAGCCCTAAAGAGTGAAGAGTTGTAAGGGTTTTCTCTGCGGTGTGTAAGCGTAGCATCACCCAAACCTAATTAATGATTGGGATCTAGCTTCTGACTTGAACAACACGGCTGTTATTTTATTTAAATAAATCTTAATTTTTCGGCAAATTTTTTTTTAATTTGGGGCGGGGTGCTAACCCCCCTTAAATAAGAGGGGAATATCTTAGCGCAATTTGCTCAATCGAGAGAGTATAAATTAATCTACAGGGATGTTAATTACTGCCGAAAAATTTCTACTTTTTGTAACACCACCTCTTGATTCGGACGATCTCTAGTCGTAGGCACATTGGCGATCTGGTTGACTATATCTAGACCTTGGACAACTTCACCAAAAACACTGTGTTTGTTGTCAAGGTGAGGCGTTGCTGCTTCTGTAATGAACCATTGTGAACCATTTGTACCGCGTCCGGCATTAGCCATCGACAGGATACCTGCACCAGTGTGTCTCAATTTAGGATGAAACTCATCCTCAAATTGATATCCTGGTCCACCAGTACCCCATCGGCTGGCCGTATCCAGATAACGACTCAGGGGATCGCCACACTGAATCATAAAATCAGGGATGACCCGGTGAAAGCGAATCCCATCGTAGGCTGGAGTCCCCTTACTAGATTCACCAGTTTTAGGGTCTTTCCAGTCGATTGTTCCAGTTGCTAAACCTACAAAATTTTTGACCGTGTTAGGGGTTCGCTCTTCCTCCAAACGAACTACAATTTCACCCAAGGAAGTAGTTAAACGAGCGTGCAGCGTGCCATTACCGGGAATATTAATTTCTGGAAAGTTCATCAGATATCCTATTTTAACAAGTGCCAGTATTTGACCTATGATAAGTTTATCAGCATTCAAGTTGCTTGCTTTAGTAATTACAAAAAACTGAACGAAGGAAACTTGAGCAAAGGAATATTTCACTCTGGCAAATTTATCGCTGGATTACGGCTAAAGAATCCTCTAGGGACTAGCTTAAAGCCAACTCGGTGAACAGGCATCACAGGCCAATCTTCCGATCGCGGAATATGAGTTATGCCCATTGTGTACCACAGCACGATATCTTCACCCATCAAGGACTCATCGTCTGCAATATATTTTGGTAAACCTTGTCCAGGTTGAGTTTGGTTGGGATAATCGCCGCCAGCATAAAGTTCAGCAGGTTTATATTTTGTTACCCAGACGTGATGAGTCGCAAATTCTGCCCGTTGACGGATTTTTGAGCCTTCCACAGGGAAAAATATGGAGTTTCCTCCCGGCATCAGCATATATCCAGGTGCAGCGCCTAGAGCATTCTTTTTGTCTGCACTAACAATCATCCATTCCCGACTGTGTTTCATATCCAAATCGCGGACAGCATCCGTTTCTTTTGTTAGTGGGGTTTCTGCAAGTGTGATCGCATTTCCTAATGGATTTTTCTCATCTATCGGCAAAGCTTTGACATCCATTTCCATCACGGAATTAGCTTGACCATCAATATCGAAATCTAGGCGATAATTGAAAAAATGCTGGTGATTTACTCCGAAGATATTCTTAGCAATTAACCGACCATAAGAATCATCGTCAGATTGCTTTTCATCAGCCGTTCCCTGCGCCAGTACGATACCCGTTAATTCATTTTGGACTTCCAAAGTCCCATCCTGGTGAAAGATCCAATTGATGCTGTAATCATAGTTGTCAACTGCCACCGTCATCGTCATGACTAATTCTCGACTGCGACGGACATCATTACGCTGAGTATTATACTCATAGTGCTTCCACAGGATTCCGTTATCGCGCTCGTAGATACCCATAACCCCTGGCATTACATAAGGTTCTCCCTGCTCATTAGCAAATACAGCATTTAGCAACAGGCCGTTTTCGGGAATTTCCTTACCTAACTCCATCGTATTTGCTAACAAACCAAGGTTATATTCTCCAACATCAAAGGCATTTCTGAAAGACCAAGTAGGCTCAGGATCGCCATAAGGTACTACCATTTCTGATAGGCTAGCGCGATATAAAACTGGTCGAATATTTTCCCCGTCCTGGTGCGTCACTTGGTACAGCATTAATCCATTACGAGGATGCATTAAATAACGAAACTTCCAACCTTGCCAGCTAATTTCATTGTCTTTGATCTGGAAACTTGCACCATTTGGTTGGAGAATCTTTAATACTTTAAGTGGTGAAAGTAATTTGCCCAAAGATTTGATATCGTAGTTCCAGTTTTCCTTAGAGAAAGGTACGTTTCCTCTGTCAACAAAACTGGCGATTTTACCTGTGTTCAAATTGACTGTTGCTACGACTCCTTCAATCGGACTACCGTAATAGTTCCAGCCTTTACCCTTGTAGTAAGATAAGCTCCGACAAAGACGATTACCTGTTGCTTCTTCCTGTTGACTCAGGATTCCTGGTGCCCACGAACTGATTTTGACTTGATCGAAATCAGTAATTCCCCGCCTTTGCATCGCTTTTTGCCATCGGGAATCGACTTTGACTATCTGAGTTGCTAGTTCATATTCGGAATTAACGATCGCAGGTTGGACAGACGGTATTTCTTTCCAAGAACTTAAGGTTTTGCTTGTCAGATCAACAATTCCCTCAAAGGTTTTATTTAGCGATCGCTCAGAGATTACTAAAAAAGCTTTTCGCTGCAAGACTTTAGCAAGTGTAAACTTTAGAACTTCTTCTTTATCTGGTTCTTGTAAAGTGATCAGTGGAAAAACAGCCATTTCGCTCAAAGTTTTTTCTCTTTTGATCACCGAAACAGCTGTACTAATTTCTGCCTCAGTTAGCGAAGTGAGAGGATGGGAAATCGAAAGCTGTTGAGCCGTCAATATTTCCATTAGTCCCAGTGAGATAGAAATGACAACAATGATGGGAATAGCTAGCCGCAAAAAACGCTTTAACCGCTTAGTCATCTTTTACATTTTTACAAAAGACTTATAGTTATCTATTTCCAAGCCTAAGATTGAAAACCGATAAATTAAGAGGTTAAAGCCAAATTAATTTGTTAATAGTTCGAGATTAGAGCATCGATTCACTAATCAAAAACCTAGCCCCCCAGCCGCCTTCGCTACAAGGGAAGAGGGAGAGGTTCTTCCAGAATTACTAAATTGGTGTACTAGCCACAAGGGAGGTTTATTTGCAATGCTCCATGCCCTCACTTACGCAGAAACCAAACGGCGTAAAGATTCAGCACGGCGTTTAGCAATAGCGTTATTTGGAGCAAGTTTTAGTGCTTCTTCGTAACTTTCTAACGCCTGAGTAGTTAATTTTTTTTTCTCGTAAGCATGACCGAGATTATTTAACCCTGTCACGTAGTCTGGTTTAGATTTGAGAGCTTCTTTGTACTGACGAATTGCTAAGTCATATTGCTCTTGGCTAAAATA
>NZ_JBTYKD010000029.1:0-6394 GCF_054880495.1 Nostoc sp. | reverse complement strand
TATGCTGGCAGTCTTTACCGCTTTGCTAGTTCATCTTTAGGAGAAATATACATCGAAGATCCAAAGCCATTGTTTTTAGATCGATTCAATCTGGTCATTTCTGACAATTTATCAAATAATTATCAGCTAAAAATTCATTCTCCTAAGTGGTTTATCTCGTGCAATTTAGCCATTTATCAATACGACGGAGATAACAGCACCATTGTAGAGCAGGATTTAGATGCTATTAAGGCGGCAGTAATTCCAGCGCCATGAGGTAATTCTAGATTTTCTAGAATTTTTACAGTAACATTCCATTATTTATTAGTGAAATGTTGCTATAAAACGTGTGATTTTTGGAGAATATATGCGAATAACTCTTGCTACTTTGAATCAACTTTTTCAAGGCATTTCGACGATTTTTGAAGAGCTAGTGGCTTTTGAATCTCAACAAGTTGCTTCTACCCATCCTCAGCCTTCGCCACCTACTGATATTCTGGTTGCACCCTCAGACTCAGGGCAGGACAGCCAAGCTCCAATTCACTAAATAAAACACAAACAGTGATTACAGAAGTAGCTTAAATTTTACTTCTGTAATCTTTCTCTTCTAAATAAAATGCAGCAATTTGATCCGAAACTTGCAGCTTTTCTGCTGACTCTTTTTAGTTCGTTTATCGGCTGGCTACTTTTGTGGCTTGGCCACCGAGAGAAAGCTACTCAAAAGCGAATTGAATCAGCCGAAAAAGCCCTTAATGATAAACGTGACTTTAACCATCTCGTAAATAATCAATCGCAAATTTCTACCGGCATAGCGACGGGCTTCGAGGATCTGGAAAATCACATTAGAGAGCTTGAAAACCAAGTGCGCGAAATTAAAGCTTACCTGATTCGCAATCATCATAAGGATGACAAGCTTTAGCGCTGTGGGGATTCATTCCATCAAAATCAAGCGCAGGGGATCTAAACGCACATACCAAGGAAAAGGTTGGTCTTTCATCGTCGCCCATTTTTCTTTGAAAACTTCAGCTTGCAGATGGTAATCTTGAGAATTCTTGGCAGGCGAATGTAATTTGAGAAACAACGTCATTCGATGGGGCGTTTCACTTGTGCGTACTACCCAGCAGGGAAAGGTATTTTCCTGTGATGAGTCGTTGGTAAAAATGAACTGATGGGCACGAATGCCGACGTGGGATAATTCGCTCTTGATTGGTTCAATTAATTGAAGAGTACAACCCCAATCAGTCGCTTCTACCTGTTGTGATGACTGGGGAACAATACGGGAGAAGTTTTTACATCCGGTAAGTTGGGCGACACTAACGGTAGTAGGATGCTCGAAAATATCATGTTTGCTGCCATAATGAATGGCTCTACCATGCTCCAATACCAACAGATTCGGACAAATCCGATAAGCTTCTTCCATATTATGGGTGACAAATAGAGTCACACCTTGATAGTCAGCTAGAGTTTCTGTCATTTGCTGCTCTAATTGACTACGTAGATGGGTGTCAAGCGCGGAAAAAGGTTCATCCAAAAGCAATGCTTCCGGTTGACTTGCCAATGCTCTGGCTAAGGCTACCCGTTGTTGTTGACCCCCAGAGAGTTGGTGCGGATAGCGATCGCCTAATCCCTGCAACTGCATCGCTATTAGTTGATCCTCTACCTGCACTCTAATACTCCCAGCAGATAGTTTTTTGGGCAAGCCGAAAGCGATGTTTTGCGCCACACTCAGATGTGGAAAAAGCGCATAATTCTGCACTAAAAAACCGATGCGGCGATCGCGGCTGGGTAGATTAATTCTTTGTTCGGAGTCAAACAGGACTCTGCCATTTAAAACTATGCGTCCTCTACTGGGCGTTTCTATCCCCGCAAGGCAGCGCAAAATCATACTCTTACCTGCTCCAGAACCCCCTAACAATCCCAAAGGCTGATCATTGCTATTAAAAGACACCCTGAGATGAAAACTCGGCAGTTGTTTTTCGATGTCTACAAAAAGTCCAACTGCTGACGAAGGTGCAGACAATAAAGATGATTCACTCCCTTGTCCCCCTTGTCCCCCTTGTCCCCCCACTCCCCTGTTCTTTTCCCTCAATTCTTGCCAGAAGTTGACTGCAATAATTCCAGATAGAGAAATCACCATAATTGCGATCGCCCAAAACCAAGCCTCGTTCATTGCTCCCGCTTCCACAGCAAAATAAATCGCCATTGGGATTGTCTGCGTTTGTCCGGGAATGTTACCAGCTAGCATCAACGTCGCCCCGAATTCTCCCAAAGCACGGGCAAAAGCTAGCATTGTGGCGGCTACAATCCCAGATACTGCTAGAGGTAAACTGATGCGCCAAAAGATTGTGGCTTCAGTTGCACCAAGGGTTCTGGCTACTCGCAGCAGATTACCATCTATTTGTTCAAAGGCTCCCAGTGCAGTTTTATACATTAAAGGGAAAGAAACTACAGTAGCTGCGATCGCTGCACCATACCAAGTAAAGACGATGGTGAAGTCAAAAGTCTGCATGAGTTTCCCTACGGGGCCATTTTTCCCAAAAAATAGCAGCAACAAGAAACCGACAACTGTGGGGGGCAAAATCAATGGCGCAATAAAAATACCCTCAATCAACGATTTACCTTTGCCACGATATCCCAGCATCCAGTAGGCAGCAGCAATACCCAAGAAGTAGGTGATAAATGTGGCAAGTAATGAAGTTTTGAGTGATATCCAAAGAGGCGATAAATCCAATGGCATAGTTGTCTGGGAAGAATTAGCTCAACTAATCCATAATTTACCAACTTTATTTCCAATATGTTGGTAAAAGTTGGTAAATTACCTAACAAATAATAAAGAAAATTGCCAAAACTAGACAATGCTGTAGGGGCACAGCAATGCTGTGCCCCTACGACAGGTGTAATTCAAATAGATAAAAATAGCTGTAATTAATCCAGTTGACTGCTGTAGGCACTAAAACCATAAGCCAAAGTTTCCTTTAAACTACCTGATGGCTTGAGACTTCTATTGATAGCATTAGCAAATGGTACTGGAATTCCTTTAATAGTTTCCGGCAAAATTGCATATTCTTGCGTTGGTTCGACAATGTATTGTGGACATTTCGTTTTCATCCCAGCAGTAGCTAACATTTCCTCTATTTCAGAGGCGGAATATTGTTTGAGATAAACTGGATTTCTCACAAATGGGTTCAGCTTTCTCACAAAATTATGGATAATATGAGAAGGACAGGATTTGTTGTGAAAGGAATGATTAAAAACAAAAATTCCGCCAGGTTTTAGTACGCGAACTATGTCAGCCAACAATTTTCTTAATTGTGCATCTGGGATATGCATAAAGACGCAGTTAGAAATGACCAAATCTATAGAATTATCTTCTAAAGGCAATATTTCAGCAGAATCGCAAATCAAGTTAAATTCAGCTTCTGGGAAAAAATTATATTCTTGTTTAACCTTGATTAACCGCCGCAACAAAGGCTCAGAAATATCAATCCCATAATATTTTTCACATTTCAGATTTTTCGCTTTAGAAAGATGCAAAGGTGCGCGACCATAACCAGAACCAATCTCTAAAATAGAACCAACAGATTTATTCAACGGGAATTTATTCCAAGTACCTCCAGGCGTGCCAGTTAGCAGAGTGTAATCTTGTTTTATCGGCGATGTATCTGCAACTTTTTCAATTTTTTGGGAACCATAATATGTTTTACCAATTGCGTCCCATGTTTTTTTATGTTGAGTATTATTCAACTGTTCATAGTCACTAGGAAAATAAATGCCATCTCGTAATTCAAAGTTATTTAGACTGAATTTTCCATTTGCTAATTGAGTCATTATGATTATTCCTCATGAATAGTTAAGTCTGTTTTCTGTTATACTCTTAACTCAGCATGAACCGCAAGTGATTTTTACTGAACTCCTTCACTTAAGTAGAGCGGCGTGAATAATTCAAGGTTTGTAGTAAGGACTTTAGTCCTAATTTGAGGGCTTCAGCCCTCAGTACGAACTCATATCAAGATTTTTTACATTACTTAATCTACTTTGATTTATTCTCACCTACTTACTTAGCCTTTCTTCAGAGCTAGGGGAATTCCATTAGCCCTTTTAATGTTAAGGAACGTGGATTAAATAAAATGCAAAACTTCATCCTATATCTAGCTTCCCTCTCCTTTATAAGGAGAGGGATTGAGGGTGAGGTAAGCCAGGGACATAAATTGTATGTTATTTAATTCTTATTCCTAAGTTAACACGCATGATAGCTGTGCTACCAAAGCCCCTATTGCATCCAAAGCAAAACCGCTATAATAGCAAACCGTCGCCTGATTCAGAACATAAGTTCGGATACATTAGCTGATGGACTGCAACAATTGGAGGCTGTGATGGTAGAAGGGTTACAACAAAAACGGGTGGTAGTTGTAGGTGGAGGTTGGGCTGGTTTAGGAGCAACCTACCATTTGGCAAAACAAGGCTATGATGTAACACTTTTAGAAGCAGGACCCTATCCCGGTGGATTGGTGGCAGGTTGGCAAACAGCCGCCGGAAAATCTGTTGAAGCTGGCATTCATGGCTTTTGGTATCCTTACAAAAATATTTTTTCCCTAATCAATGAATTAGAAATTAATCCTTTTACTACTTGGACTCGTTCTTCCCAATATTCGCCAGCAGGTTTGGAAGTTGAATCACCGATTTTTCAAGACTTACCGCGACTCCCCTCCCCACTAGGAACTTTTCTCTACACTCAGTTTAAGCGGCTGCCACTAATTGACCGTCTTAGCGCCCTACCTTTACTTTATGCGGTTGTTGATTTTGACAATTCTGATGCAGCTTGGCGGCGCTATGACTTTGTAACTGCCCGTGAATTATTCAAAGACTTTAATGTTTCGGCACGGCTTTACCGCGAGGCTTTTGAACCAATGTTATTAGTGGGCTTGTTTGCCCCTGGTGAACAATGTTCAGCCGCAGCAACTTTAGGGATGCTTTACTTTTTTATTCTGGCTCATCAACCGGATTTTGATGTAGTTTGGTGTCGGGGAACTGTCGGGGAAAAAATATTTCGTCCTTGGGTGGAACGTATTGAAAAAGCTGGTGCGCGAGTGTTGCCCAAGCGCCGAGTTACAGACTTAATTGTTGATAGTAATCATCGAGCAAAGGGTGTGGTTTGCGGTGATGAAGTAATTGAAGCAGATGCTGTGATTTTTGCGGTTGGAATCACGGGGATGAAGAAAATCGTCTCAACTAGCCCTAGTTTACAAAGCCGTGAAGAATTCCGTAATTTGAGCAATTTAGGAGCAATTGATGTTTTAGCAACGCGACTATGGTTTGACCAGAAAATTGATATTCCTCGTCCTTCTAATGCCTGTTTTGGATTCGACGCAACTACAGGTTGGACGTTTTTTGATTTGAATGCTTTACATGATGAATATCGGGATGAACCGGGAACAGTGATTGAAGCCGATTTTTATCACGCTAATCAGTTTCTGGGTTTGAGTGATCAGGAGATTTTACCAATAATTCAGGGTTATTTAGCAACTTGTGTGCCAGCATTTCGAGAGGCAAAGATAATTGATAGCAGTGTAATTCGCTTATCTCAGGCAGTGACTCACTTTGCACCTGGTAGCTATCGTTATATGTTACCCCCTAAGACAAGTTTTGAGAATGTGTTTATGAGTGGCGATTGGATTGTAAACCGTCATGGTTCCTGGTCACAGGAAAAGGCTTATGTTACTGGTTTGGAGGCGGCGAATTTGGTGGTGTCTTATTTGGGAGAAGGTCAGCCATCTGAGATTTTAGCTGTAGAAGAGGATGAAGTGCATATACAAGTCGCGCGATCGCTCAACCAAACTTGGCATGACTTCGCCAAATCTATCCTACCTAACTTTTGGTTGCCCTAATCTATAGGGTAGCAAAGTTGTGCATCCCGACTGTATATTTCTCACAATAAGAGTGAACTATTAATTGTAATCTAAATTCGGTAAGCTAAAGAAAGCGATCGCATAATGTAAATCAAATAACATAGCTTATGGAGCCAGACTCTTTACAAACCGAGGTTATTCTGATGCATCCGCGTGAGTCTCTTGGCAGAGTGCAACTTGATTGGACACCCCAACCCGGAAACTATCTCGATTTTCAAGGTAAAACCTATGCGGTTTTAGAGCGCCGCCATAGATACCAACTTCAATCTGGGCGCTACCGCTTGCATAATATTGCGATTTATGTACAGTCGGCAAAACGACCATCTGAGAAAAGTTTGGTAGCGGGACGTTGGGTAATCGGTGATGCCACCTGCTGCTATAATGCTCATTCAGAAATTATTCGCTGTGCAGTCAATCCAGATGGCCCTTGCAAATCTTGCCGCTTTTATGAAAAGTTAGAAGTTAGGAGTTTGGAGAGACGCGATTAATCGCGTCTGTACAGGAGTTTG
>NZ_JBTYKD010000028.1:0-22820 GCF_054880495.1 Nostoc sp. | reverse complement strand
ATTATTGGTCTCAGGTAACTTCAAGTTCTCAGAAAACTTTTAATTGCCAACTTAGAAAAGTTAAATTAGTGATATACACTTGAGCATTTATAGCGGTTTTAAGATACACCCTATAAATCACAAAGCAATCCCAATAATTTTTTAGGTACATTTAAAGCACACAAAATTATCAATGAGCGACAAGAACGAAGGTTACAAAGTTATTAGTGACAACCGTCAAGCCCGTTATTTGTATGAAATTCTGGAAACTTACGAAGTTGGAATTGAATTGACCGGAACCGAGGTGAAGTCGATTCGTGCCGGTAAAGTTAATCTTCAAGATGGCTATGCATTGCTTCGGAATGGTGAAGCATGGTTGATCAATGTGCATATCTCGCCTTATACCGCTAGTGGACAATATTTTAATCATGAACCACGGCGTACACGCAAGCTGCTGTTGCATCGCAAAGAACTCCGCAAGCTAATTGGCACAGTAGAACAGCAGGGTTTAACTTTAATTCCTTTAAAAATGTATCTCAAACGAGGTTGGGTAAAAGTGAGTATAGCCCTTGGCAAAGGTAAAAAGCTCCACGATAAGCGAGAAGACCTGAAACGACGCCAAGACCAGCGTGATATTCAACGGGCAATGAAAAACTATTGAGGGTCAGTGTGGCTATAAGCTAATCGTCATTCATTTTTCCAGAATGATTCGCTTGTAGTAAGGGCTACAGCCCTGTTATTATGCAACTTAAATGCCAATTAGCTGATCACACCAAAGTCAGAAAGGGCTTGCGGTGAAAAGCATCTTGTCTATCTATAGCATGAGTTATGAAAATGCCTAATTTATAGCCGTAGATTGATTTTCATAAGGATGGAACTCTATATAATGGTGAGTAACTTCGGATGGCATGAAGAATTGTCACAACTTATGAAAAGTAATTTCATTACAGCTCTTGGCGCTGGCGTTCTCAGCTTGAGTATGGGAATTTTGCCCTTAACTCTATCCGCACAAGCTCAGACCACTCCTAACCCCGGAGTCACTACTGCTCCAACAACGACCACTTATGAGGAGCATAACGATTTTGATTGGGGTTGGCTAGGATTAATTGGTCTATTAGGTCTAGCTGGTTTGACTGGGAAAAAGCGTGATGCCGAACCCACTGCTTATCGCGACCCTAATGCCCCAGGTGGCACCACCTACAAGGACTAGACAATTCAAAATTCACTCCTTCGAAATTCGATCAGTTGTCAGTTGTTCAATAAAAAAACAACTGGCAACTTACTGATTTTAGTTTACTGTTGGTTCTGAGTTAGATGAATTTGTCTGGTTTTGAGCTAAAGGTGTCCAGTAACTAGCAATTAAGGCAACTATGAGCCACCAAAGAGTATTTACTTCAGGACGATACCAGACAGTATCTACCGTGCCGTGAGCTAGCATACCCAACAAAATAGCGATCGCTCCAATTAACCAAAATCCCTCTACACTTTTCAATTGTCGCATTCGTTGCACTTGCAAAAATGCCGTATTAAATGTGACGATTATTAGCCAGAGAAAGCAGGCTAAACCAACAAAGCCGGTTTCTACAGTCACCTCAAACAATATTGAATAAGCACTCAAAGCAGTGTAACGAGGGTGTTGGTAGAGCGGATAAACTTTATTAAAAGAGCCGTGACCAGGACCGATCCCAAAAATCGGGCGATCGCGAATCATCTCAAAGACAGCATCCCACACATTTCGGCGAAAATTATTACTGCTATCTTTACGGTCAGCAAAAATACTGAACACCCGCAGGCGGACTGGCTCTACAAATATCACTGCTAACACCAATACCCCGATCAAACCTCCCAAGACAATCGGTAGCGACCAAGTACGCCAGAAACGAGGCATTTCCACGCTTTTCCAATAAACTAGCAATGCCATCACAGCCAAAAATGCCACCACTAGTCCAATCCAACCGCCACGACTAAAAGTCAAAATCAGGCAGGAGGTATTGACGATTAACATTATTAATGCTAAGAGTTTTTTAGGCCAGCTTTGCCATACAAAAATTGCCACTAGGCTAAAAATTACTGCTGGTAAGAGGTATCCAGCCAATAAGTTGGGATTGCCTAAATAACTGTAGACTCTTGTAGTCTTAGACAGAGGAGATTCTGGGTCAACCCAAGTTGCCAGTGCTGTGGCTCCAAAAAACCATTGGCGCAACCCATATATACTGACAATTAACGATACGTGCAGGTAAAGGATGATAATCCAAGATCGGAAGCGAGGCGACCTTAATACCCTGGCACAAAGGGCAAATAGTAGCAAATACAAAGTCAACGTTCCCAAGTCGTTAAGCGCCGCCTTTTTCACAGGTGATAATGCTGTTGCGATTGCGGCAACTCCCCAGTAGAGGAATACCAGCAGGTGAATGGGCGTGAATGAGGAGATATTTGCTGGTGTAACTTCATCAGATAAAGTCAATAACAGCCAAAATCCCACACAAGCCACCAGCAACAAGCCCACCAATGAACTCGAAGCAAAAGGTGCAAGGGCATATATTAAGCTAAGTAAAGCAGCTGCGATCGCATCTCCCCATTGGGGTAAGACGCTGGTTTGTCGCCAAGAACTTAATAGTCCCACCAGAGAACGATGTACGTAACTGGTAGCAAGATATTCTTTGAGCGGTAAAGATGATAAAGTAAATCGTTGCCAGACTAAATTCATAAAAAACATTGCGATCAATTAGCCTGCCGACGCAGAACTTGGAATTGATCATAATGCCTATGGCAAGAAAAAGGTAATAACGGAGATTGTAAATTAGTGATGCCATTCAGACATCGCTACTTCCTTTTGAGGGAGTCGGCAGTTCCAATGGCAAAGAAAGCACGTAACGATATCCTGATTCTGGTGAACCTTGAATCAAAATTTGTCCACCGTGCAACTCTGCCAGCTGACAACTTAGCAATAGACCCAAGCTTTCACGAGAAAGACTTCCATGTGATTTAGCTAAATTTATACCTGAACTAGTAGCAAAGAATTTTGAATGGGAATCACTCAATTTTTTTGAATTGTTCACTGTTACTGATGAAGTATCTGGTTGCTCTTGACTTTCTGCAAGAGTATTGTAAGTTGCTACCTCACCTGTCAGATCCAGCAGCGATAAAGAATTAAGACGGAAGTAGGGATCAACCTCAGTTATGCCGTCCCCTAGCCAAGGATGGGAAACCCAAATAGTAATGTTGAGTGTATCTTCCTTGTAAGAGACGTGGATACGAACAACGCTACCTGTAGCCGCAAGTTGAATCACACTGAAAACCAGGTGATAAAGGATTTGCCGCACCTTGTCTTTATCTAAAGGCAAAATGCGATTGCGTCCCGGTTCTATAGAGAGGCGAATATCTTGCTCACGGCGATTAGCCACTTCTTCAAGGGTATTGATAGCTTGTTGGCATAGCATTTCGATATCCACAGGAGCTACATTCAGCACAGTAGCGTTTTCATCCATAGCTCCTAGTTCGGTAATTTCATTTACTAGGGAAAGTAAGTACCGACCACTGTGTTGGATAATTTCCAGATATTCTCTCTGCTTTGTCGTCAAAGGCCCATAAATCTCACGCCCTAAAACACTAGCCATACCGAGTACAGATGTTAAGGGCGTGCGTAATTCGTGAGTTAGCTGGGCTAAAAGTTCCAGTTTCAATTGCTTGGTAGAAACAGAGTCGCTATCTTTAGTGGGTGGGGTGATTTTAATCTCAGCGTTACGTTCGTCATTGAGTGAAAATATCGGAGCGATCGCCGGAGTCCTTGATTTGGGTTTCCCTTGCAGGAGTCGGTTACGTTCAAATTCACTCATGCTCCAACGAGCGATGATTTGTAAAAACTCAATGTCTCGAGGTGTAAAATTGCGCGGCACTAAATCCATCACCGCCAATGCACCCAAACAATTTCCCTCAGCATCAATCAGTGGCGCTCCTAAGTAAGCACGGATACCATAATCCTGTACCAACTTGCTGCTAGCAAGGACTGGATCTGTAAGCTTATGTGTATCATTAACTATAAATATTTGACAAATTTCTACTACCTGAGTGCAAAAGGATTCCTGGCGTGGGAGTTGGCGGCTTTGTGCCAAATGATTCATTAGTCCCAGCCTAGATAAGCCCACTGCCGACTTGAACCAGTGGCGTTCTTGATCCACAAATCCCAGAATGGAAATTGGTACTTCCAAAAAGTGGGCAGCAGTCTGTGTGGCTTCTTCAAAAACCGGAATCGTTTCTGCTTGCCGCAAACCTAAATCTGACAAAGCTTTGAGGCGTTGTTGTTCTCTTGATTCAGGAGAATCCCAACCATCCTTTAGGGCAAATAATTTGTTTTCAGGCTCTACCATTGCCACTGCTACCTTAATAATTTCTCGATACTGTAATTGATCCAAGTCCTATTTCTAGGTTATCAATTCCTATCTTTAAGCATTCCCTAATTTTGCCTCTGACAAACAAGTTTGGGACAAAAACTTTTTACCCCTTCGATTAAGCCGGCAAAGCGGTCTTTACTACTTAGTATTTACTGGTGCTGAATGTTATCTATTTAGCACGGGTGTAGTCTCGATTGCTTGAGATTTTGCAATCAGACTGCGTTAGATTTTGATTCAGTCAGGGTAAGCTAATGCTAAGGATACAATAGCAACAGAAGGGAAAATTCTTCTGGCAATCTTTAACGTAAGTTTACTTACAAGAGTTATATCTATGTAATCTTTATAGCTATTTTTACAGATAAGAGCTAGCAGCGATCGCTGACAATCATAGATAGTTGATATAACTCTTGATCCGATAGATTGAACCTATTACAATTTCACGCTGAAAATTGAGCGGGGTTTTCTATTTTTTGCAGAGGATGAAATATTTTTTGAGGACAATTGGTAATGAATAAAATGACTATTAGAGTTCCTTTTGTAGACTTGAAGTTACAACACGAACCAATTCAAACGCAATTACAAGATGCAATCCAATCTGTATTGGAACGGGGAGATTTTATTTTAGGGCAAGCACTCTCAGATTTTGAAGCAGCATTTGCGGCAGAATCTGCGGCAGAATATGGAGTTGGTGTGGCATCAGGAACAGATGCGATCGCTCTGGGATTGCAAGCGTGTAATATTGGTACTGGCGATGAAGTGATTTTACCAGCAAACACTTTCATTGCAACCTTAATTGGGGTGCTACGTGCTGGTGCCAAGCCAATTCTGGTAGATTGCGATCGCCAAACAGCTTTAATTGACTTAGAGTCCGCAGCAAAGGCAATTACGCCTCATACTAAAGCAATTATCCCTGTGCATCTCTATGGTCAGATGGTATCACCAAGTGAACTATTCAACTTTGCCGATATCTACAAACTACTAATTTTTGAAGATGCGGCACAAGCACACCTCACCCAAAGAGACGGATATCACGCTGGTTCAGTAGGAATAGCAGCAGCTTTTAGTTTCTATCCTAGCAAAAATTTGGGAGCATTTGGGGATGGAGGAATGGTGCTGACACGAGATTCAAATGTAGCCCAGAAGATGCGGCGCTTGCGAAATTATGGGGCATCGCAAAAGTATTTTCATACTGAAGCAGGTACGAATAGCCGCTTGGATACTTTGCAAGCAGCGATTTTGCACCAGAAACTACCATATTTACCACAGTGGAATCATGATCGCTTGATTATTGCCCAGCAGTATGATGCTCAACTAGCACCCTTGGCAACTGCTGGCATTATCCCTATGGAAAACCAAAGTGGTACAGGACACGTTTATCATCTTTATGTGATTAAAGTTGATGATTCTTGCCCAATCAAACGCCAGCAACTGGAGGAAAAACTTACAGCAGTAGGAATTCAAACTGGCATTCACTACCCAATTCCTTGTCATCTCCAGCCAGCATTCACCAACTTAGGCTATCAGCCTGGGGATTTTCCCGAAGCCGAAAAACTGTCAAAGCAGATATTATCATTACCGATGTATCCTGGTTTGAGTAGTAGCCAAATCAAAGAAGTTGTCGCTGCGATCGCTCATGCAGTTTCAACGAGTTATAAGGCAGATAACCTATCTCCTGCTGACCTTAGCAGCGTGGTTGCCTGAAGCTAATTCATGCCTATTTTTTCGTTAGAGACAGTCATTTGTTCTTTATTCTTTGCTAATGACAAATGACAAATGACTAATACCCAAAGTTTTTAAATTACTTAAAATCATGGCACTCCAGCAACAGATTAAAAACAGAGACGCATCAGGCTTATTAAATCTAGCGATTTTAGGTGTTTTGCTGCTACTTTATGCTCCGATATTGCTGCATTGGTTGGATGGTTGGCTGCACAAAAATATCAGTACAGAACATGAATATTTCAGCCACGGAATTATCGGTTTACCATTTGCTGCTTATCTGGGCTGGATCAACCGGAAAAAGTGGAAACGTTTGCCAGATACTAGCCATCCTTTGGGCGCTGTTTTCTTGTTATTAGGGGCAGTGTTTTATCTTAGCGGTGTTACAGAGTGGGTTAACCTTTCCTTGCCCCTTATACTGGCGGGATTATGCTTGTGGTTTAAAGGAATCTCAGGTTTGCGATCGCAAGGATTCCCCCTGCTATTAGTATTTCTGGCAACCCCAACAGCAGTACCCTATCTCATTGCTCCCTATACTATGCCTCTCCAAAGCTTCATCGCTGGCACAGCAGGCTTCATACTGAATCAATTTGGTATGGAAGTAACCGTGTCTGAGGTAAATCTCTACGTGGGAGGACGGATTGTGGAAGTTGCCCCCTATTGTGCAGGGCTGAAAATGTTGTTTACGACTCTCTACGTAGGCTTGATGTTGCTTTATTGGACAGATGCTTTGTCTTCACGCCGCACAACCATATCGTTTTTATCTATTGCTGCAATCGTTAGTATTAGTGCCAATATCATTCGTAATACTTTACTCACTTTCTTTCACGGCACAGGTCAAGAAGCGGCTTTTAAATGGCTGCATGAGGGTTGGGGCGGTGATCTTTACTCTGCTTGTATACTGGTGTCATTAGTGCCCTTGTTGAATTGGATTAATAGTTATTTTTTAGCATCTCTAGAAACACAGCAAGAAGCAGAAACTTAGAACCACTGGGGATTGGGCATTGGGCACTTGTACTGAGCGTTCGCGTAGCGTCTCGCAGAGAAGTCGTTGGCGTAGCCTCTCGTAGAGAAGTATTGGGCATTGGGACTGAATTCTTCCCAATAAACAACTTCTAACTCCCGACTCCCGACTCCCTTAATTTTTCGTCACTGCCGCCTAAGTCATAAATATTACGAGTGTGATGCGTAAAGCCCCCCTTTGGAAAAGGGGGGATATAAGCGAACGGCTGAATAAATTTCAGCCATGATGTGGATCATTGATATATTCCAAGACTTTCTGAGTACTAATTTTCCCAGTCGTGTCAAACATATATGAATGTGTCCACAGACTGGGGAGCTTCATTAGTTCTGGAAATTCCTGTCTTAGGTATCTAGATGAGCTTAGACGTTGGCGTTGTCCATCATGTCAATCTGAAAATGACCGAGATGAAAATGCCAGTTTGAATATTAAAAGAGTCGGGAGTTCGATTCTAGGCGTAGGAGATGTTAGACAGTCCCAGACTGCAATCTCTGTCTGATGCCTGAATCCCCCGTTTTCAAAACGGGGGAGTGGCTCAATGAACTCAGTGTGATTTTATAAAGTAAAATTTAGCCGAAGTATTACAATTTTTACTAATGATTTCCTTTTCCAAGTTTTTCAAGGAAAACCAATTGAGTCAGGTAGTAGCACTTTTGTTATTGCTACTGCTGCTAGCAATAGGAGGGGTTCCCGGATATCTGACAGGACACTGGCAATGGAAACAGCCGCCACCAGTTACTACCCTCAAGGAATTAAAACAAATCCGCAAGACTGGGTTAACTCTTCCTGGTTGGCAAACCATTGAACAAGCAGAACAGCAAATTGGCGAACATAAATGGTCTTTGCAGGTAACTAAAAAAGAAGGTTCCCAATCCCAGGCAATCCTGCTTTTGCTGCCCCAAAATGGGCCTATGGATCAACCAGAGGTAGAGTGGGCAGAGGTTAACGGCTGGGGAAGGTCACGCTGGGGAAAGTGGGATGTAGCTCAATCTCGCTCTGCTGAATTTACTGTGAAACCACCTGCAAAGTTGACTTCTAATGTTGAAACTAAAGTAGAAGCTAGCTTTTTTCGTGCCTCCACACCACAGCAAACCTTCGCTGTCTTGCAATGGTACGCTATGCCAGACGGCGGAAATCCATCACCGTTACACTGGTTTTTGGCGGATCAATTGGCACAGTGGCATAAGCAACGCACTCCTTGGGTGGCCGTCAGTATTCTGATTCCAATGGAACCTTTGGGGCAAGTAGAAACATCTTGGCCTTTAGCTCAGTCTATCGGTAAAACAGTGCAAGCTGTATTGATGGCAGGCCCTTTGTAGAGTCTGTTAGATATACGTTTGTCCAGAGATTCATCAACAGTAGCTCAATAAATTGCGTTCAGGCTCAAACTGAGCTAAAAGATGTTAACAATATTAATTATGAAGTTAGAAATAAAATTTTGGTAAACTCTCCTGTTCTTCTTGGTAAATACTTGGAGATAGAAGATACATTTAGGACATTCATAGGTAAAATAGCCACTCGGCGCGACTAATTCCTATATCAGTATTTCCTGCACCGATGTTCATAGATCCCAGTTCTTATATGCGTGGATTCAGCGCCCTGTGTTTTGTCAGTCTTCAAATAGGAGTTTTCTTAACAACACCTATCCAACTTGTCGTTGCCCTGCCTTTTCCATCTCAAGGACAATCACCAGGGCAACCCCCCTCACCTGTGCCAGGTACTGAGGTTGTGCCTCCAGGTGCAAATGACGAAATTTCCCCCCAACTCAGCCGCTACCTCTTGGGGCCAGGAGATGTAATTAGCGTTGTGCTTCAGCGTCCTCCTGGCCCATACCGCTTAGGAATAGGAGATGGAATTAGCGTTTCAGTTCAGCGCTTTCCAGATTTGAGCTTTCAAGCTTTAATCAACCCAGAAGGTAATATTGTGGTGCCGTTACTGGGAACAGTTTCCTTACAAGGTTTAACTTTACAAGAAGCTCAAGAAAAAATTCGCTTGGGTTTAAATCGTTATGTAGTTGATCCGGTAATAGTTTTAGGTTTAGCAACGCAGCGTCAAGACCTCAGTTTTCAAGCTGTAATTAGTCCAGAAGGTAACATTGTAGTGCCGCAAGTAGGAACCATGTCATTACAAGGTTTAACTTTGGAAGAAGCTCAAGAAAAAATTCGCTTGGGTTTGAGTCGCGTTGTACCAGATCCAATCGTGGTAGTATCCTTGGCAGGGACGCGACCAGTTCAAGTTACTATTAGTGGGGAAATATTTAAACCAGGAATTTATCCGATTAATTCATCAACACCCCGCGTTGCTGATGCCTTGCTAATATCTGGTGGTTCAACGTTAAATGCAGACCTACGACAAGTGCAAGTACGCCGGAAGTTAATCGATGGTTCCGTGATTTCACAAACTATTGACTTGTATGCAGCACTGCAAAATGGTGGTTCAATCCCTAATTTACGCTTACAAGATGGAGATGCGGTACTCGTGCCCCGTCGTGAAGTTGGTAATGATGATGGTTATGACCGGAATTTGGTAGCACGTTCATCCTTGGCCACACCACAGATTAGAGTCCGGGTTTTAAACTACGCTGGGGGAGGTCTTTCCACTCAAGCGTTGCCTAACGGCAGTACATTTGTAGATGCTTTGGGAGGAGTAAATCTCGATGCTGCTAACCTCCGGGATATCGCTCTGGTTCGTTTTGATTCTGAACAAGGTAAAGCTGTTACGCAGAAACTTGATGCTAAAAAAGCTCTAGGCGGTGATGCCTCTCAAAATGTGCCACTTCAAGATAATGATGTTATTGTTGTTGGTCGGAACCTCATCGGTAAGATTACTAATTTACTGACTACCATTACCCAACCTTTCTTTAATGTCCAATCCTTTCTCCAATTTTTTAGAAACGTCGGTGGCAATGGATCAAATTAGTAATTCTAAAATCAGGATACAATCTGGAAATAGTTGGGAGTGGAGCAAGCTACATCTCCAACTTATCTTTGAATTCATTAATAGAAAAATCTTAAAGATATCAACCGATATATACAGTAGGAAGTTGATAGTGTCCTTGTATCAAAGCCACTATCTTGAGTTTGGTGCTTCCTAATTTTGAATTTTGAATTGGAGTGAAGCGACCATGACCCCACCAATTGTTAAGCGCTATCTGATTGCTTTTGAGAAATATAAGTGGATTGGACTAGCTAGTTTTGCTGTAGTTGTAGCAGGGTCAACTGTGGTGGCTATGCAACCAGAGCCACCCATTAGTTATATAGGATCTGCTGCACTTACCTATAGTGGCCCACCAGTTTCTTTCTCTACAACTGGTAGTCAAATCCAACAGCAAGGAAAGGAACTGAATGAAGATGTTTTACTATCAAACCAGATAATTGTAGGAGTGGCAGAAAAAGCCGGTGTCAAACCGAAAAAGCTCGCTGACAGTATTGCCCTGACTTTACCTAAAAAAAACCCCAGAACAGGAGAATTTGAATCTAGTATCTTGGAATTGAAATATGTAGATACTGACGCCAAACGAGCTATACAGGTCTTGGGGGAATTGATGCAATCAATGATCAAGTTGAGCAGTGATATCAATACTGGGCGATTACAGGCAATTATTCGAAAGATTAACGATCGCACACCACAAGCTAAACGGGATTTGCAAATTGCTGAAAAGAAGTTGGAACAGTACGATCGCATCGAGCGAACGGCAATATTAGCAGCAGAGAATGGCAGTTTGTTAAGTGCTATTACTGTCAGCCAAAATCTGCAACGGCAAATTCAATTAACTATTTCTGGGGTTGATGGTCAAGTTCGCAGTTTACAAAATAAGTTAGGCTTAACAGTCGGACAGGCTTATGTTTCTTCTGCTTTGAGTGCCGATCCAATTATTGCCAACTTGCGATCGCAAATTTATCAAAGTGAGTCGCAAATCGCCGTACTCAGAAAAGATTTACGACCGGAACACCCAACGATGGTTCAGTTGCTGCGTCAGAAACAAGCTGCTGAGGAATTGCTGCAACGACGTGCCGCAGAGGTGTTAGGTGGTGAAGGTACGGCGGCTCCACTTTCGGGTAACATTGCAAATATTCGCAGCCAAAGTAGCTTAGATCCAGCACGTCAGCAGTTGGCAAACCAAATGGTATCTTTGCAAACCCAAGGGGAGACGCTGCAACAACAACTAGGCCAAGAAATTCAACAAGAAGCACGACTGCGGCGAGAGTATTCTCTGATACCCAATAAGCAATTAGAGCGATCGCGTTTAGAACAGGAAGTTACACTTAAAAAGGCCATCTATGACCAAATGCAGGTGAAGTTAACCGATGCTAAAACCGCAGAGGCAGAAACCACTAGCAGCCTCAGCATTGCCAGACTCCCCACATTCGTTGCTGACATCAAAGCTCCCAAGAGTGTGCCTATTATCCTTGCTGTGGGTGGTTTCTTAGGTGTGTTGATTGGTGGCGGGGCGATATTTTTTTTGGGAGCGATGGAAGCGACTTTCAAAACCAGGGAAGATATCCGCCAGAGCCTCAAACAACGGGAAGTGGCACTGTTGGCAGAATTGCCTTTAATGCCAGTTGATGATTTGCAGCTTGAAGCCATGCCTGTGCTACTTTCTGCCGATTCTCCTTATTTAGAATTTTATGAGAAATTCCGTAGTAATCTGCGCCGGATTGGTGGTAAAAACTTAAAGGTGGTGTTGATTACTAGCACCAGTAGCCTAGAGGGTAAAACGGCAAGTGCATATAACTTGGGTATAGCTTCAGCCCGTGCTGGTAAAAGAACCTTGATTATCGAAACAGATTTGCGATCGGCTTCTTGTTGTACATCCCTGAAAGTAATTCCTGACCCCAACGCCACTCTTGAACCCCTGCGTTATTACGCTAACTTAAGTGAATGTATTCGTTTAGTTCCTGATGTGGAAAATTTATACATTCTTCCCAGCCCTGGTCCTGTGCGGCAATCAGCTGCTATTCTTGAATCTAGCGAAATGCGGCGGCTGATCGAAGATGTCCGCGAACGTTTTGATTTAGTTATTTTAGACACTAGTGCCCTCAGCATATCCAATGACCCTTTGTTAATCCAACCTTATAGCGATGGGATTGTATTAGTGGCGCGACCACACTATACAGAAGAGAATATGCTAGGTGAGGCTATTGATCAATTGGTTGAATCGGAACTGGGGTTATTGGGAGTAATTATTAATGGCGCTGATATTATTGTTTCTCTACCTGAAGAAGTTGCACAATCATCAACATTTACATCTGACGTAAAATCGAAAATTGTAGAAGAATCAGAAGAAATTTCAGCGAGTGCCAGCAAAAACTAATAGTTTACAAATATAGCAGTCTACTTTGATTGTTTGAAATTATTTGCGTAGACAGGGAGTAGGCTTGCCGTGAACGTAGCCGAATGGGAAGAAGCCTTTTCGGGGTGTACTGATTTTTTTCAAAAATCAAATACGAGTCCTATAGTCAATTGCCAAGTTGAAATTGCTTGTACAGCTTTGGGTAAAACCTTGGCAAATTGAGGGTAGAAGTTTTAACCCATAGGGGAGGCAGCGCGTTGCCGGGGTTCCAAGAGTTGTAGCAACTGCCGTCGCGCAGAGTTAGGGAACTCCAAAAAATAAATTATTCCATCTTGTGGGATGGGCATCTTGCCCGTCCTTGGTGATTAGCGGGCAAGATGCCCGCACCACAATAAATTTTTGGATATTTTTTTATTTGGAAGTTCCTTACACAGAGAATTCCCTACAAATTAATTAAATGTTGTACTTAGTCGCGCCTAAACAACCCTAATAGGGGAGCGAGAATTACCCCAAAAACAAAACCACCGATGTGCGCCCAATAGGCAACTCCACCAGTTTCCACGCTCATCTTAGCGGCTGTTTGCAAGGTAGCAAGACCAGAGATCACATTTTGCACAAAGAAAAGTCCAATTATGATTAGTGCTGGAATTCTGATTGTGGTGATGAAAAACCCCAAAAAAACTAAAGTCCTAACTCTCGCGTGGGGAAAGCGGATAATATACGCACCTAAAACCCCAGAAATTGCACCACTTGCGCCCAAAGAAGGAATCTCAGAATTCATCCCAATAAACCATTGAGACAAGGCAGCTAAAGCACCACACGCTAAATAAAAAATCAGATATTTGAAATGACCTAATCGATCTTCAATATTGTTGCCAAAAACCCAGAGAAACAACATATTCGAGATTAAGTGCCACCAACCGCCGTGTAAGAATTGCGACGTAAATAACGTTATCCATTCTCCACTCCAATTGGTGGTTAACTCTTGAGGTATTACTGCATACTGATTTAAAAACTGACTCAATTGTGGCTGTGACAGGTTTACCTCGTGAATAAAAACTAAAATATTCATGCCAATTAACCCGTAGGTAAAATACGGGGTGATTCGCGTCGGATTTTCATCGTAAAGGGGAAACACAGGTGTTTTTCCTAAATTTATTCACTAACTGCAATATACTCTGTACGGCTGGTATTTGCGAAGTTTAGGCAATTTCACCTGTTAAATTAACCAGTATAATTCAGGGGCGCTACGATACTATGAAGAATTACTTATACCAAGATTCTTCCTGGGATTTATCGCTAAATAAACCCAACAGTGGGCCGAGAATTGCCCCAAAGATAAACCCGCCTGCATGGGCCCAGTAGGCAATACCGCCGCTTTCCATACCGATGTTAGTAGGGGTTTCAAGACTAGCAAATCCGTAGAAAGCTTGTTCGAGAAACCAGAATCCCAAAAAGAAATATGCTGGAACGCGGAAAGTCGGGAAGAAAAACCCTAAAGGTACAACACCAAGAACTTCGGCGTTGGGAAAGCGGAGAATGTATGCACCCATGACGCCTGCAATCGCACCACTCGCACCCAAAGAAGGAATGCTAGAATCTTGAGCGAAGAACCACTGGGTTAAAGATGCTAAAACACCACAAGATAAATAAAACACCAAATATTTGGCATGACCTAATTTATCTTCGACATTGTTACCAAAAATCCAGAGAAATAACATATTACCGGCTAAATGCAAGAAACCACCGTGCAAAAATTGTGAAGTAATCAAAGTTGCCCACTCTGGCACTGGTTGATGTAGAGAAATACCAGCAAAGCTTAAGGTGAGTTCTCGTGGAACTACAGCCGCAAGGTGTAAAAATCCATTTAATGCTTGTGGGGGAAGATTTGCTTCATAAAGAAAAGCGAGGACGTTGACAGCAATCAGTCCATAAGTTACATAAGGCGTGATTGTTGTCGGATTATTATCTCTAATGGGAACCACGAGCGTTTTTTCCTGATTTTAAGACACCAATTTTACAATACTAAATTATGCAAGTAGTTTCTTCTACCTCGTGGATAAATCTCGCTTTGAGACTTAAAAACCGAAAGCCAAAAATCCACCATCAACGGTGATACATTGTCCAGTGATGAAAGATGCCGCAGGCATACAAAGAAATGCCACTAAACCCGCTACTTCTTCTGGTTGACCAACTCTTCCCATAGGTGTTTGGGATAGAACTAATTTGAGAAAATCTTGGTTATCGAGTACAGACTCGGTTAGAGGTGTGCGAATAGCCCAAGGTGCTACAGTATTTACTCTAATATGATCGCAAGCCCATTCAACTGATAGCGATCGCGTCAGTTGATTTATAGCCGCTTTAGTCATCCCATAAGGAGCGCCTGTACGATTCGAGACTAAACCAGCCACAGAACTTATATTCACAATGCTGCTGTTTTCCCCATTTTGAAGCAGAGGATAAAACAGACGGCACATTTCAAAAATTGATGTTTGGTTTGTCTGGATAATGAACTCATACTCAGATAACGTATACTCTACCAATTTTTTACTAATATTGGTTCCGACATTATTAACCAGGATGTCTAATTTATCCCAGGTTTTCCTAACCTTGTCAAAGATGACTTGACGACCATCAGGGGTTGCAACATCTGCCGTAATCCCATAAGCAGGTAATCTTGCTTGTTGCCAGATAATTAGTTGTTGGTCAACATCCTGAGAATTCCGTGCCACAATTGTGACTTCTGCACCCAGAGATAAGAACTCATTGGCAACAGCTAGTCCAATACCTTTGGTGGCACCTGTAATTAGTGCTTTCTTTGCTGTCAGTGTCCAGCGGCAGCTACGCCCGCCGTAGGCATCGCTCATTTGTAATTCTGCGGATTTTTTATTTTCAAGCTATCAATAACCTAATATTTTATCTTGGAGATGCCCAATGTGATCGCTTTTTGTCGTAATCTAGGTGATCGTAACCCCTAAACCATTCACTGCATCTGAGTCCAATTCAACGATAGAATTACCCATTCTTTGCAAATAATTTATTCTCAATTCCGACATTATTTACAGATTGCTACTGGTATATAAGCGACTCTGGCACTCCCCAAATTTTAATTGTTCTATCAATACTATAACTAGCAATGAAGTTGCGATCGCTACTCATGGCAACATATGTCCAGAGAAAGTGCTAAAAGCTCATGATACACACCTTGCCACTTTTGCCTAAACCAAATTCGTGAGCCATAGCCAGATAAAAATCTTTCTTGCTTTGACCTGTTTCCAAATGCCAAATATTAACGAAAGATTGCTTAGAAGATAGATCCCAATAGCAAATAAGGGTGTTATTGTAGTCTGTGATCGCAAAATAATATGGATGATGTTGTTCAGGGTTGTAGCAATCGAGATTAAATTCCGTCAAGCTATGCAGGCATTGCATTTTTGCAAAGGGCAGATAATTCCATATAGCTTGTTCAGCAGTAGCTTCGCTGCTGTATGACAATAAGAGCAAAGCTGATTCCCGCACTTCTCTGATGCCATCGCCCAATGCCTGGATTACTAAATCTATTCCTTTGTGCCCATATTGAAATGCTTCTAAAAGAGCATCCACTTTTTGTTTTGTAGAACCCCCGCGCAAACGATATCTAATGCCCTCTAATCCCTCTAGTGCTGGACTAGAAGAAGAAACTAGGTCGTGTTCTCTCATCACGTCACTGTTATCTGTGGGCTTTTCAGAATTCATTTCGCAAACACTACAAACTAAGTAATCTCTAGATTTTTCATAACAAATAAACAAAAAACAATCAATCTCTTCCTGAAATGCTCGGTACTTTGCTCACACGAGTACCAGAAAAGTTTCAAAGTTATCTTCTGGAACAGGCAAGCCATCCTCCTCCAACGCGGCGACATAACATGTGCGATCGCCTCTTTGATATTGGAAAGGGCTTCCTGTTTAGTCTTACCCTGGCTAAGACAACCTTTTAGGCTAGGGCACTCTACAATCCAGTAGCCATCTTCATCTCAATACACGATTACCTGTCTCATATTCCAGTTGATAACAACAAATGTGTATAACTGTTCTTGATCTTAACAAGTAAGCCTTCTAAATGTGCCTTCCACTGTGGATTTCAACGTCAAACTGTATATTGCCGGCGCGTCTACCCATCCTCATCGATCATCTATTCAATTGTCGGTGGCTTCGGTTTCAAAGTGCACTTGTGAGTACAAATTAGCGTAGGTGTAGCCCATCGTAGACATCGCTATTTCCACATCCACCGAATTGCTAGCCTAACCAAGCACTAATGTTCTAGCATTTTATCTCGCAGATGTTTTCTGGCGATCGCCTTTTATCGTAATGTAGATGATCGCAACCCCTAAACCATTCACCACATCTTATTCCAATTCAACAAACTCATGTTTTTTTCAAATTCCCTGGAAAATCAACTCCAGCGCTGGAACGAAACCATTCGCAATCAACCGAAAAATCCTAATGCTTACATTCGTCGAGGCATGGTTAACTTTCAAGTAGCCAAGATTGATGAATCTATTCAAGATTTTGACATAGCAGAGCAATTGGATGTCCGTATCAAACCCTACCTCTGGCAACGTGGATTATCGTACTATTATGCAGAAAGATTTGCTGAGGGCGCTGAACAATTTGAAATAGATTTGACAGTGAATGCTCAAGATGTCGAAGAAACAGTATGGCGATATCTCTGCATAGCTCGTTCGTTAGGTGTTGAAGAGGCACAAAAATCTTTACTAACTGTAAAAAATGACCCTCGACGTGTTATGCAACGCGTATATGATTTGTATGCAGGAAATTGTACACCAGATGATGTTTTAACTGTCGGTCAATCAGAAAGGATAAAGGGAAATTTTTACAGTCATCTTTACTTGGGATTATATTACGAAGCCCAGAATAATCTTGATTTAGCTCAGGAATATATAGTTAAAGCTGCTGATAATTACAAAATTGATGATTATATGTGGTATTTGGCAGGCGTACATACAAATCTGCGAGGATGGTCTTGATTTACTCAATAGACATCTCCAGAAATTAAATATGCGTTATCCATAACCCTTGGTAGGCGCAATACCCTGCGGGAAGCTAAAGCTACATGAATTGTGCCTACGTCATTTTCACCCCTATGTCTATTCGGATCATGCTACATAGTGATACACAGGAACCTCAGTAAAGTGATCTGGTTCTTGTCCAGAGAGAATGATTTGCTGCAACTGTTCTACAGCTGATGGAGAAAAAAACTGTTCTCCTGTTTCTGGATTGACACGAGCAGGCACGTTCTCGATCATGTAGACTTGTCCATTGAGTTGGAGTGTGTACGTTACTCGTTGTTCATCTAGCATTTCTAGTTCATTGCTCATCATTGCGGTTCCTCCTTTGAGTAAAGTTGTTATTCCATCGCTGAGGTTCAGGCTCGTACAGGGTAATAATTTTAAGCAGGGGGCGAGAAGGATAACTGCATTGAATATGAATGACTCGTTGGGCTTGCGTCAAACCACCAATGAGACAACTTGCACCGTATTTATCATTTGGATAGTCCTCAATCATCTCTCCATTTGCAAGCGTATTGATCCATTATTCAGCGCTTCGGAGTCAGCCCGTGTTTCCGGCGGCTTGGTGACATTCGAGCCGGGCGCACGCTCGGCTAGGGCATCATCTAAGAGCTTAAAGAAGTTTCCAGAAATCCGATTATAGTTGCGTGTACCACCGCTCATCGCCACAACTTCGCCATCCCAATACTCGTAGCGTTGCTCTTGGGTGGGTTCCCAAACCAGATATTCTTCTGCACTCATCAAAATGTAATTGGGTAAAGCAACCATCGTTGCGATCTCTTAATGATTCACTTTATCTAGGATAGCGAAAAAAGTTGTTTTAAGTACACGTCAGCTTAAAAAATGGTCGCAAATTATGCCGCGATCGCTCCGCAGGCATCGCAAGGTTTATTTGGACTGTAAAATTGCAATCTGGAATTTGGCACTTGGCGATCACTTTCAAGGTTGACTTTTCACTCCAACCAAAAAGATGTGCTTTGGTATTGCATTCAGAAATAAACCATTTTTTGTGGTGACTTGTATATAGCAGTTAAGAGGATGTTTGGCAAGTGTTGATCCCATATAGCAGTCTGCTTTCATTTTTGAAATTATTTGCGTAGACAGGGAGTAGGCTTGCCGTGAGCGTAGCCGAATGGGAAGAAGCCTTTTCGGGGTGTACTGATTTTTTTTTAGAAATCAAATACGAGTCCTATAGTACCGTAAGCATTTTCCGATCGCTTACCATCTGGCATAGCCAATCACAGTTTATTATGCTATATTAAACGTAGTCGTTATGAGTTTATATATGATCATGACTAACCCCACAGTAGAAAACTTAGTAATTATCGGTTCTGGTCCAGCAGGGTACACAGCCGCAATTTATGCCGGACGCGCTAACCTGAAACCCGTTGTATTTGAAGGTTTCCAAGCAGGGGGATTACCTGGTGGGCAACTAATGACAACGACGGAAGTCGAGAACTTTCCTGGGTTTCCCCAAGGGATTACCGGGCCGGAACTGATGGATCAGATGAAGGCGCAGGCAGAGCGCTGGGGTGCTGAACTATATACTGAAGATGTTATCTCAGTTGACTTGAGTCAGCGTCCCTTTACAGTGCGATCGCAAGATCGGGAAATTAAAACCAACAGCATCGTCGTTGCGACTGGTGCAACAGCAAAGCGTTTGGGTTTACCCAGCGAACATGAATTTTGGAGTCGGGGAATCTCCGCTTGTGCAATTTGCGATGGTGCTACACCAATTTTTCACGGCGCAGAATTGGCTGTAATTGGTGCTGGCGACTCGGCGGCGGAAGAGTCAATTTACCTCACCAAATACGGCTCTAAGGTGAATATGTTGGTACGCACCGATAAGATGCGGGCTTCTAAAGCCATGCAAGACCGGGTTTTGAACAACCCAAAAATCCAGGTGCATTGGAACACAGAAGCCGTAGATATCTTCGGTAACGGTCGCATGGAAGGCGTGAAAGTCCGCAATATTAAAACTGGTGAAGAGAGCCTACTGCACGCTAAGGGTTTATTCTACGCCGTTGGTCACAGTCCCAATACCTCTTTATTTAAGGGGCAATTAGAACTGGATGAGGTGGGTTACGTTGTCACCAAGCACGGTACTGTAGAAACCAGTGTAGAGGGCGTTTTTGCTGCTGGCGACGTCCAAGATCATGAGTTTCGGCAAGCAATTACGGCTGCGGGTACTGGCTGTATGGCGGCGATGTTGGCAGAACGTTGGTTATCATCCAGTGGCTTGATTCAAGAATTCCATCAACAGACAGAAACAGCAGATAATGAATTAGAACCTCACCCAGTGAAAAAGACTGAAGCCGAGGAAGAAGCTGGATTTAATTTGAATGGGACGCGCCATCAGGGAGGTTATGCTTTACGGAAATTGTTCCATGAAAGCGATCGCTTACTCCTTGTTAAATACGTCTCCCCTGGTTGTGGCCCTTGTCATACCCTGAAGCCAATTTTAAATAAAGTGGTGGATGAATTTGACAGCAAAATTCACTTTGTGGAAATTGACATTGACAAAGACCGAGATATTGCCGAAAATGCTGGGGTGACAGGAACACCAACGGTTCAATTGTTCAAAAACAAGGAACTGGTGAAGGAAGTTAAAGGTGTGAAGCAAAAGAGCGAATACCGCCAGTTGATTGAAAGTAATCTTTGAGATAAGTAGAGCGGTGTGAATAATTCAAGGTTTGTAGTAAGGACTTTAGTCCTAATTTTAGGGCTGTTCGCGTTGGCGAAGCCTCTCGTAGAGAAGCGTTCCCGCAGGGTAGCCCTCTCTACGAGACCCTTCTTTACGAGGCCCTTCTCTACGAGACGCTGCGCGAACGGCAAGCTCAGGGCATCGCGCTACGCAAACACTACGAAGACATATCAAGATTTTTTACATTAGTTAATCTACTTTGATTTATTCTCACCTACTTACTTAGTGGGTATTGGGGACTAGAGAAGATTCTGCCCAATACCCAATACCCGCTACAGTTCGCTTAAGGGTAGCCTTAATTTATAGTCAGGACTTACGCAAACAATAGCTGAAAAGAATGATTTTTAGGTAGGGGCAATTCATGTAGCTTTAGCTGACCGCAGGGTATTGCCCCTACCGCGTGTAGTTTTGCGTAAGTCCTAATAGTATGTTTTAGAAGTTAGGCAATAGCATATCCTATGTGTTGCCTAACATTTTCCGGGTGAAATCCCAAGACAATTTTCTCTTTGGGAATTCCTGCTACTACTAATTCGTAGGTAACACCATCTTCTGTGTCATCCCGTTGCACCCAAATTTCTCAATCAATAATATCAAGATGAACTAAGCAACCGTGAATTCATTTAACACCATCTCAGCCTAAAGTTATCAGCAAATAATTGTCATTTTTGCTATCAAAGACAGTTTTACATTCAATAGCTGCGTGCGAATAAGGAATTTTTGTGTAGGGTACTAATACCTCTTTGATGATACGTCGATAATTATCTAAGGTATCCATTGAATAATCGTCTCCGTTTCTGGATTAAATACGACTAACTTCAGATTCTCAGTTTCTTTTAAAAGTGTACCAATTGGTTCCTCAAACAAAGCTGTAAATACGCTATCGCGCACTGCCAAATATAATGTTATTTTTGGTTCCAGGCGATGGATAACAGCACGATACATGACAAATCCCCCAATAGCATCTTTGAGGTCTGCCATTTCTGAGGGACTAACAAAACTTTTAATTTCTACAGCTATTTTTTTACTCCCTTGTTATGCGGCTAAGAGTTGTTTGGCTCCTAAATCTACATACATATCTTTTTGACCCCACTTTAAATGTAGGGGAGCATCTGTAATTATCCAGCCTTCTTTAACTAAGGCATTCTTAACAGCATCATGATAAATATCTCTTGCAGGCATATCAAAGTATATTAAAATATTTCTCTACTTGGAATAATTTACTTTTGTGGTAATACTTGGCTAGTAATTTATCTCTAGCAAAAAGAAGGCATAATCTCACCCTACCTCAGTCTAGCTTTGTATCCACCGCGAAGCAGTCGGACTTTTATTTACGATGTTTACGCAATACCCTATCTGATATGTAAAATAGTCAGCGTATCTTGCTTAATCCAGGCGATCGCTTTATGGCCATTACAAAACGGCGGCTACCGACATTTTTACAGTTTGGCAAAACTTCCAATCTTTCCCAAAAACTCATGCTCATCGGGTTAGCCATTACCCTATTTTTCATCTTCCTGGCATTCTTCGCTCCCGTATTCCAGGCTTGGGGATGGCTGCAAAACCCGAAAGATTTTCTCTCTAATCCAATTCACGAGCCACCCTCAGCTAAACATTGGTTTGGTACTAGTCGCCTGGGTTATGATGTGTTCTCCCGGACAATGTTTGGCGCTCAAGCTGCTTTGCTGGTGGTGATTTTGGCAACAGCGTTGAGTATGATTATCGGTGTGCCTTTGGGGATGCTGAGTGGTTATCTCGGCGGTAAATTGGATAAAATGTTGCTATTTCTTATGGATAGCATCTACACTCTACCGGGGCTACTGCTGTCTGTGACGCTGGCGTTTGTGGTGGGGCGTGGGATATTAAATGCAGCGATCGCCATTAGCATTGCTTACATCCCCCAATATTACCGCGTTGTTCGCAACCACACCGTGAGCGTGAAAACTGAAGTGTTCATCGAAGCTGCTCAAGCAATGGGCGCTTCTACTTGGGTTGTACTTTCTCGTTATCTATTTTTCAACGTCATTCAAAGCGTACCCGTCCTATTTACGCTCAATGCTGCTGATGCGATTTTAGTTTTGGGCGGTTTGGGCTTTTTGGGGCTAGGACTTCCCGAAGAAGTGCCAGAATGGGGACATGATTTAAAACAAGCCTTAGAAGCTCTACCTACTGGCATTTGGTGGACTACGCTTTTCCCTGGTTTAACGATGACATGCATGGTGGTAGGGTTATCACTACTTGGTGAGGGGTTAAATGAATTTGTCAATCCCCGATTACGGAAAGAAAATAGAATCCGAAACTAGGCATTGGTCATTGGTCATTAGTTTTGGACAAAGGACAAAGAACAAATGATAAATAAACAATAGAGAGATTTGTATGAAAGATAACCTAACGTTAATTGCTGCCGCTACTGGCGGGTTTATCCTTTCCGTCGCCCTTGCTGGCATCTTAAGAGGTGCGCCAATTACAGCTTGGCAGGAGCAATCGAGTTTTCGTACCACGACTGTTGCTGATTTACAGAAATCGGAGTTGAAAGCCCCGCGTCTTCTCCCAACGGCAGACGCTGCGCGAACAGATGGGGGATGAAAACGGAAAACGACTCGCACCCAATAATAGGGAATAGCAGTTCACCAATACCCAATACTTC
>NZ_JBTYKD010000027.1:0-28675 GCF_054880495.1 Nostoc sp. | reverse complement strand
ACAAAGTTCTGCCACATCCTCACGGCTGATTCTACCCTTAATATTATCGCCTTGCTCAAATATTAATTCCTTACCTCCTGCTTCCTCAGTTAAAGCACAAGGTCTAATAATCGTATAAGGAATTCCGCTTTCTCTTAAACTATCTTCTCCCTTCAACTTCCAAGTTAAAATTCCTCCCAATTGGTCATTTAATTTCACTGCTGGCGGTTCTTCATCTAAATTAATGCCGGGGCGTCCTGGACGAGTTACACCTGCTGAACTGACAAGAATAAATTGTGGTAAAGTTGTCCCGCCGTAAGCTTTAATTGATTCCAACTCGAAAGCAAAACCACCTGGAGAAAATTTGGGATTTAAAGCACCATCATATTCAAATTTGCTCAACATCAGTTGGAATGAACAAATTCTATTCTGCTCAATTGGCGGCGCATCCTTGACAATTTTTGCCCGAAAAACGGGAATCAAATCTGCAAAGGGAATATGAACATCTATCCAGGTATTAGCTACGGTATCGAAAGAATAGCTGTAGCCAATGCCATCCCATTTTGTATCTGTCCGCAGGAAGATTTTATAACGCTGACCGTCACCCTTGACGCGCAATTTTACACCTTGGTAATCAGATAAGTTGAAGGGTGGATCAAAATTCTTAGTTCTGACAGAAGCAAATCCGCCAGAGTTATCCGTGGAGACATTACCAGCAAATAAAGCTGTATTTTCTACTAATTGGATATTACTGGCACTCACGCCACCCATGACGACATCATCCAACGCCCCCCAGTTATCCTTTAATTCTGCTGATGGCTTTGTGAAATCAAATATCGGTTTTTCGTTTACTTGGGGTAAATATTTTGCTGCCGCTTGGACTAAATTTTTCACACCTTGATATTCTACATTTTCTGGGGTGTCGCCAACAATTTCTGGTTGGTAAAATTTAACACCTTGATAATATTTGGCTCTATCTGCTGTGTCTCCTTCAACTGGTTGCACGCGCACTGCTGTACAACAAATTACAGCTTGGATATCAGCCATAACTAAAGGAGTTAAAGTTTGTGGTTGAGTTATATCCGCAACTACCAAGTCTATATCATTACCAAGAATTGACCGCGCTTTCTCAATGTCTCGAACTAGGGCGCGAACTTTATAACCTGCTTCGAGCGATCGCATTACCACTCGTTTACCTACACCACCTGTTGCACCTGCTACTAATATTACACCCATGTTTCTTCCTCCATTGGGTCTATCTTGATTATCCTTAGGGCGCCCTTGGATTAACTGCTGTACCCAGTTAAGGAAAGGAATTACCTCAAAGTAAGTCAGGGTTTCGATAAACCTGCCTAAATCCCATTGAGAACGATTTTTGTCAGTCATCTTTGCGTCCTCATAACTTTCTTCAGTTTAGCCCAATGAGCTAGTTATATTGTCAGGACTGACGCAGAGGTAACAGAAAATCGTAGACGCAAAGCGGCTTGCCGCAGGCTACCACAGAGGCACAGAGAAGCCAGTGCGTTGCGGTGAGGCAGTCCGTCCCCCATGAGGAACTGCCGAACCCGAAGTGGGGTTCCCACGCCACTTGGCGCCAGTCCGCTCAAGTCGGGAGACCCGCCCACGCGGCTGGCTCCTTTATGCCGGGGAACCCGTCCACCGCAGTGGCTCCCCGTTGTAGCAACTGGCGCGACACGGAGGAATAAGAGTTTCAAAGAGTTATTGCGTAAGTCCTAGTTGTCTTTAAGCCAGTCCCCACACTTTGATTGTTAATTGCCGATCGTCTAGTTGACAATTAAATATAATTAAGCTAAATCTTTAGCATTTCATGCGATTGCTCAATCACGTTAGGATACTTAATTAGGTGTTCCTAATCAAACGGTAATTTACTTATGAGCCAACTTGAAAACATTCAAGCTGAGTACGAAAAGTTTCCTGAAGAATTTGAGAGTGTAATCATTAGCACCGTGAGCGCCCAGGCAATACCCAATGCAAGTTATGCTCCGTTTATAATGGATGATTCTAAGAATATCTACATTTACGTCAGTGGTCTTTCGACTCATACCAAAAATCTCTATGCCAATCCACATATTAATGTCTTGTTTATCGAGGATGAAGCTAAGAGTAATTTAATTTTTGCTCGTCGGCGTTTGAGTTTTGATTGTACGGCAACTTTGATAGAACATGAAACTGACGATTGGAATCAAATTGTTGAGCAATTTCAAGGGCGATTTGGTGAAATTATCGAGGTTTTGCGCGGCTTGTCTGACTTTCGGATTTTCCAGCTAACTCCCAGTGAAGGCCGTTTTGTAGTTGGTTTTGGCGCAGCTTATCACATCACTGGTAATAACCTCCATCAACTTGTTCAGATCACAGGAGATAATGACCAAAAGCAAGGTTAACAATTAAAAATTGTTTGTCCAGCGTCTCGTAGAGAAGATAGTTTCAGACTCTTATTTAAACTTAAACTAAACTTTGGAATTTTATGCTTCAGTTTCAACCTCCTGGCTTTGGACATAAAGTCATCCATACATCCTTGGGGGCAATGGTTTACTATACCCAAACGAATGCACCTTGGGCGTTCGCTGATACTGAAGATTTGCGCCCACTATTGTTTCTGCATAACTTTGGTGGTGGGGCGTCTGCATATGAATGGTCTAAAGTTTACCCGGCTTTTGCCTCTAATTACCACATTTTAGCCCCCGATTTAATCGGTTGGGGAGAATCGGCTCATCCAGTCCGTGATTATCAAATTAAAGATTATCTCAGTACGATCGCCGAGTTTATCATCCAAACTTGTCGTCAGCCCGTGACTGTGGTAGCCTCGTCTCTAACAGCCGCTTTTGCTATCCGCCTAGCTATTATTCAACCTAATTTATTCCAAGCACTCTTTTTGGTGTCCCCCTCTGGATTTGATGATTTTGGACAAGGTGCTGGACGCAGACTTCCGCTTTCGGTGATTAATACGCCTCTGTTGGACAATTTTATTTACATCCTGGGTGCTGAAAATGAAATTGCAGTCCGAAACTTTTTACAAAGTTTTCTTTTTGCCAACTCACAACGAGTATCTCAAGAGATGGTGGAGGCTTATTTAACCTCTGCACAACAACCTAATGGCAAGTTTGCCGCTTTGGCATTTTTACGGGGCGATCTTTACTTTGATCTGAGTTTATATATTCAGCAACTGACAATTCCCACCGTGATTTTTTGGGGAGAAAAGGCACAATTTACCAGCATCAAACTAGGACGACGATTGGCAAATTTAAATCCAAGTGTAATTCGAGGTTTTTATGCGATCGCAGATGCCGGAATATTACCTCATTTGGAAATACCAGAAGTTTTTATTGGTCTATTGCAACGGTACCTTTAGAGGATGTTTGAAAAGTATTGAGCGAATAGAATTCGCTACTACACAAAGCTTAGTCCACGGAGGTGGACTAACACAAAATCAAGGGTTTTTAACCCACGGCGGTGGGTAATTTTAAATTTTGCGGAAAGTCGCTTTCGGATCATGCTCTCTCTGGCTTGTTATGCAAACTCTCTAGCGAAAGGCAGTATTGCTCCTTGCTTGTGCCCATAGACAAATTGCAAATATTCATGCATCTGACAAGTCACCTCTTCCCCAAGATTTAAAAAGTCTTTCTTTTTTATAAGTGAGATATGCCTTTTGTTAGAAGGATAATTATCTTTTTATAGTTAATCTTTACTTGTACATCCAAAAAACAAGCTAATTGGCATGATAAATTTGATTTCTAGGACGATTGGTCATATCAGTTCCCTGCTTAAAGGACTTCAGGTAAAACCTTTTTTGGCTGTTGTCCTAGTTGGTTTTCTAGTGCTGACGACGAATCTTACTAATGGGCACAATGACAAAGGATTAGCTGAGAGAGTTCGAGAACAGGTAGAGCAAAATGATGCTCAAAGACCAAAAACAGTTGGTCAGTGGAATAAAGAAGCTCGTGAAACCGAAGGTTCTCCTGGTGAACGACTTCAAAAGATTGGACAGCAGTCAGGAGAAGCCCTTAAAGAATTTGGAGGTGGGTACATAGAAGGTGCTCAGAAAACTGCTAGTGATGTAGGCGACAGTGCAGCACAGACAGGCAAAGATATCTCTAACAAACTTGGACGCTAAATATGTTAGAATCTTGTATTGGCAGCGAGTGCTAATAACTTTTCGCCAATAAATGAGTAATAATATTTACGGTGGTGTCTAAGCACTGAATTCTAATACTTGGGTAACGCGCTTACCCTTTCTGATGACAGATTGTAGCGTTTCTCAGTTGCATAAAATATAGGCATTAAATAGGGTAGCATAGTTAGCTGTGCTACCCTACTGCGTGTTGCATCCAAAGCAGAATTTTTATATGACAGCCAGCAGCGATCGCTACTAACAATAGTTATTATATTTGCGATCGCCACTCATCATTGCCCTAAAATTAGGGATCTAGTACAGCACGGCGGAAATAAACCTTTAACGAGCAATCCAACGGCTCACTGCTGGCAATTGTGCAGAGAACCATAGCGCACCTAAGATATTTAGACTGCCACAGACAATCAAGGCATTAGTCGCACCAAAATGATCTGCCAAAGTTCCAGCTAACAGATTCCCAAAGGGCATCATACCCACCATTGCTAGGGCATAAAAACTCATCACCCGTCCGCGCTTATCCTCGGCAACTAGGGTTTGGATAATCATATTACTACTGGTAATCAGCAGGATGGAAAAACAGCCTGTAAACACCAGTATCATTATGGATAATCCAACTTGACGCGATAGTGAGAAGGAGATCAGACTTGTCCCGATCAAGACTTGAGCGACTACAATCAAACGCTCTAAGCCCGCAATCCCTCGCCTGACACTGAGATACAAACAAGCAAACAACGATCCAATCGGGGCTGAGGTGCTCAGGTAAGCCATCGTAGTTGCATCCCCATTTAAAATCTTAGTCGCGAAGATGGGCATGAGCGCGACATGAGACATCCCGACTAAACCTTGTAATGCCAGTATTAATAAAATTGCTCTAATCGGTTGGAATTTGGAGACATATTCAAAGCCCTCCCGCAATTTCTGCAAAGTATCGCTAAGGCTCGTAAGAGTTTGCATCGGTCTGACTTTCAGCCGCATCGCTAGCAGGGTAAAGATGGCAGGAATATAGCTGAGAGTATCGTAGAGAAAACAATATTTTACCCCTAGCGTCGCAATCAAAATCCCACCCATAGCCGGTCCCAATACCAGCGAGGAACTTAACATTACTGAATTCAAGGCGATCGCATTGCCCCAATCAGCGCGATCGTCTACGGTTTCGGTGACGATTGTATGACGCACGGGCATATCTAATCCCTTGAGAAAACCATTGAGAACACTCAGTACCAATAGGATGGGAAAGGTCATCGAATTCCTAAAGGTAAGAATCGTTAATGCCAGGGAAACGCTAATTCCCAATATCTGCACTAGCATTAACAAATCACGACGACTCCAGCGATCGGACAATACGCCCGAAAACGGAATTACTAATAACGTAGGTAAAAATTGTACAAAGCCTGCAACTCCCAACAACCAAGCCGATTTAGTCAAATCGTATACCAGCCAAGGAATAGTTAATTGCTGGGTCATAAATGTCCCAGACATTGATAGTAACTGTCCCCCAAAAAACAGGCGAAAATTACGCCAGCGAAGGGCGGGTAAATACTGGTAAATGATATTACTTGCGCGATCGCCTAGTTGTCCGTTCCAAATTTTCATCAGGGCAGTTCTAGTATGCTCTACTAACAATTAGGTTAACTAATAATTATAGGATAATTGCGTAGTTTACCGCACTTCGGCAAGGCTCAGTGACCACCGCAGGTGTTACCTTGAACCCTTCGACAAGTGTTACCCTAAGCTTGTCGAAGGGCTCAGGGTAACACCTGCGCCGTACCACTTCGTGGAAGCAAGCTACGCGCAGCGTCTCGTAGAGAAGGGCATCGCGTCTGGTTTTGTAGCAAGCTTGCTGATTCAAAGGTTAAGCCCTATTCCTAAGGGCATCCGGTGTAATTGCTGTATACTGCTGGGCAGTTAAGGTTGCTCCTTTAACATCGACTTGTTTTGGCACAACTTTCAGTTCATATAGAAGATCCGCAACCTTTTGTTGAGCGCTAATCACTTCCTCAGTAATTGGTCTCATGTCATATTTTCTTCTCGTCAGCGTCAACTCCATAGTATCGACATCAGTCTTGACCTTCGGTGCAAGGATTTCGGCAGCAGCCCGTCTGTTTTTGTTTGCCCACTGCCCAACTTCATAGTACTCAGACAAAATTGCTTTCAAGAGTTCAGCATTGTTAATCGCAAAATCTCGTGCAGCTAGGTAATAACCTCCTGGCGTCTTAATTCCTTGCGCGTCTCGTAAGATCCGAATACTGCCTTCCCGTTGCTGCTTGATCAGATTAGGATCACCTTCTACAAAGGCATCAACCGTCTTGCTCAAAAAGGCTGCTCTTCCATCTGCAATGGTTAAATTCACTGATTCAATATCACTGAGTTTTAGCCCTATCTCTTCAAACGCTTTCACCACAAAAAAGGTCTGAGCCGTCCCTCTAGAATAAGCAACTTTTTTACCTTTAAGACCTGCCAATGTTTGGATTGGAGAATCCTTTAGCACAATAATTGCGGAACCTTCTCCAGTACCTGGTGGGGTATTAACTACATAAATCAGATTGGTACCAGCTGCCTGAGCAAAAATGGGTGGCGTTTCGCCAGCAGGACCAAGGTCAATGCTACCCACATTTAAGGCTTCCAAGAGCGGAGGCCCAGACACAAATTGAGACCAAGTAACACCTATTCCTTGAGGAGCTAAGCGTTTTTCGATCGCGCCTTTTTCGTGGGTTATATCCCCGGAAACTTGGTAGCCAAGTCGAACGAGCTTGGTACTACCTTTATTGTTACTAGTGGCATTAGCACTCAAAGTTGCACTGCTGCTATTGTCTGTGCTGCCCTTGTTTGTTCCACAACTGACTAAGGCAGTAAAAGACATTAACCCATAAAAAGTGTAAAGTAAATCACGCCTGGATATTGAGTACTTTCCAATTTGCGGTCTGACCATAGTTTTCTACCTCATCTTGACGCTGATACGGTGGGAGCAAAATCTCTGCAAGCTCACCGAATCCATTAGAGGGCTTTATCCTTGCCATTCGGCTATAACCATAACCCTCTAATTGCATCCGGTTTGGTGTCAAAACTAGCTTTTCCCCTCAGCTCTCGAAAGTGGAGAAGGAAAGGGGGAGTAAAGTTTTCTATCTGAAAGAATTCACAACCTTTAGAAAGGACGGCTTCCTCGAATGCTAACCCGCTTCAAAATCCGGGTTGCGTTGGAATTAAATTCGGGGCGATAGTGAGCCGTTGCCTGGTTGTCCCAATAAAGTAGGTCGCCCTTGCTCCAGTGGTGTTGATAAACAAAGTGGGGTTGCTTAATGTGTTCCCGCAACCGCTCAATTAGCTTTGCCCCTTCCACTGGGTCGTAATCAATAATATCTACCTCGCTAGCGGCATTTAGGAAGAGAACTTTCTTGCCAGTATCCGGGTGAGTGCGAACCAAAGGATGGGTAGCAACTCGTTCACCGGGTTCAACGGAACGACCAGCTGCGTAGCTAGGCTCAGGATACTCATCCCGATACTTCCCATAGAAATTAAAATGACGCACCTGTAAGCCAGCAATCTGCTCCTTAGTAGCATCATCTAGCTCTTCGTAAGCCTGAATCAAATTCACCCAATAGGTATCAGGGCCATTCTCAGGCAGTTCTACCCCATATAAAAATGAACCGCTAGATGGTGTAGGCAACCAGTCATGATCAATATGGGGTAGAAGTTCACGATAGTTGGGTGCAACATTGACGGAACTTTCTTCGGAGGCAGCATTTGCAAGAGTCAGGACAAGGGGCGGTAGATACGGCTCGGTTTCTCCTTTGCGGATATAGGCAGGTTGTTGGAGAATGTCGCCAAAGTAATTTGCAAACGCTAATAATTGGTCGTCAGTCAATTGTTGATTTTTGAAGACGAGGATGTGGCGATCGCGCCATGCCTGCTTGAGTTGTAGAATTACTTCTGGTTGTGCTGCCAGACTGGCATCAACACCAGTAACAATTGCTCCTAAAGCTGCTTCAGTAGGCGTAATCTCAATTCGTGTTGCAGTAAATGTCATAAAAATTTCTCCTTGCACTTTGTAGCTTACGAAAGTACTGGTTGTGGTTCCTTAGACTCAGCTTTCTGCTTGAAGACAGTTGGTACTTCTGCGTTGAACACCTCACCTTGAACCACTTGGGAGCGGAAACCATCAACTCCAACTGGAACATCACCAGTAATGGTGGTGCGATATAACAGACGCTCGATATCCAAATGATCTAAATCTTGAGGAGCTAAATGTACAGTGGCGCGGTTATCCCAGAACGCGATATCACCATTATTCCAACGGAAACGGGTGGTGTAGGCGGGCTTGGTGATTTGGTTGAAAAACAACTCAAGTAACAGTTTGCTCTCTTGTGGTGACACGTCAATAATGTGCGAGGTGAAGCCAGGATTAACGAACAACGCACGTTCACCAGTCTCAGGATGAACCCTGACTACTGGGTGGATTGAGACTAATGGATTAACAGCAATGCGCTCGTCGAATTTGCCGTTGCGGGGCTGATACGCGCCCCCATTAAAGCGATGTTCAGCTTTCAATGTGTCTGCTAGCGATCGTAGGGGTGCTGACAGTCCCTCATAAGCCGCAACTAGATTGCTCCAGTGAGTGTCACCACCAAAACTGGGGACATTAACCGCGCGTAAAATTGACCCTGCTGGTGGGTTAATAGCTGCCGTTACGTCTGTGTGCCAAGGACCACCAGTGCGAAAACCGTACTGCTTCTCATAGAGCTTACGATCTACGGGTTTGATCTGTGGGAATCCCGGGACTGGTTCAGGCTCTCCGAGTGGATGCGCGAAAGTTACTTCACCGAAACGAGATGTGAACTCAACCTGGGCAGCATGATCGATGTTCTGACCACGAAAGAACACAACTTTCCATTTCAATAACGCTTTACGGATTTCTTGGACTTGATCCTCAGAAAGAGGGCGGGAAAGGTCTACGCTACCGATTTCGGCACCGATGAAACCAGCAACTGGTTTAACTTCTATATGTTTGTAGCCCATTTAGATTCTCCAGAGTTTGATCTGTAGGGTGGTGTTCACACTCGCCTGTTTCCTTTGGAATTTTGCCAATATCTGATAGCAACATTCCTGTGCTGGGAGTAGAACTGAGAATATCATACATTATTCCGATAGGTTTACAGTAGTATCTATTGCTATTTAACAATTTCCTGTGTTTTTGCAGCTAGGATCTTCGGAATTGAGACACTGATGCCCTTCTCTACGAGAGGCTGCGCCAACGGCTTGGTGCAGTTGCTACCCTACGGGAACGCTAAAAGCGAACAAGTCGGGAGACCCTCTGTTAGCACCTGCTTCACCTGTTGCCCGTTAAGAGTTCCCTTTTAAGAACGAATAAGGGTTTATAATTTTGGGACTGGCAATCATTACCAGTTGCGTAGGCGTAGCCCGCACTTCTCTACGAGACGCTGCGCGAACGGCAAGCTCAGGGCATCGCGCTGCGCGTAGCTTGCTTCTCCGAAGGAGTACGACAAAGCTCAGTGACCATCGTAGACATCGCTGGGATTCTCTCTCACCTTCAAATACTCTCACAAGCAATTACTTCTATTTATCGTTTGGACAAAAAAGAATATTTGCTTCTATCGGCGGTAAAGCTTAATTTTAGAGTATCAAGCTAAACACATACTGAATTAACTTAGTTTTAGAAAGCTCGTACTGACGCTGCTGATGTCCAAAAAATTCCTGCTGAGGTAGTTAAACTAAGCTTTAAACAAGTGGAAATTAAAGTCTGCAAAAACAATAGTGAATTTGTCAAGCGATGGGTCAATCAATTTTAGATTTTGGATTTACGATTTTGGATTAACCTCTCCTTGTAAAGAAGAGGCTTAAATATTGAACTTTTTTGTTTTTTTCTCCGTAAACGGAGAGGCTTGAAACCGTTTTTTGGATTCTAGATTTAGATTTAATCCAAAATCCAAAATCTAAAATCCAAAATTGTCTCGGTCAATCCTAATAGACTTGAAAGTTTTACTAAGATTCAAGACTCAGCATTCCACTAAATCAAAACTTATGCAAAAATATTGAAAAAGCTTCATTAGGTTGGCAATAATTTTGCTTTTTAACTCTTTTACGCAAGTGTTAAGCAGCTAAGAACTTCCTTAGCTGATTACTAAAAATCTCAAACCAGGGAGAAAAATATGCAGGTCATCAAAATCATTCTTGTCGCTCTCGTGTTTATCGTGAATCTGACAATTGCTCAACCTTCTTGGGCAGGTAAAGATTTTACCAAAGGAACTGATTATGTTGAGATAACTCAGGAACTCAATCAACTTATAAATGTGAAAGATAACCCTGAACAAGCTGGCTATACACCTGAGCAATTTCAAGCCCGACTATCACAATTGCAGTCTCAGAAGTATGTGATAGAAACGGCCAGAAAACGAGCGCAGTGCTTTAATCAAACCGGTAAAACTTTGGGTATCTACGCCAATAAACCGAAAAAATATCCAACTCAACTCTACTTCTTAGCAGCAGGGCAAATTACAGATGATGATTGGGATTGTGATGGTATCTACCTACCCGCAGGTACTGAGGTAGTTTTAAGTCCGAATACTGAGGTACAAGAGTTAACCCAACCCATTGCAGTCAAGTTTGTCGATGGTACACAGTCCATTGCTAGAACTAATCCAGCTACTGGTGCAATCGAATTGAATGTTGCACCTGCCAAAGTCTTCAAAGCTGGCGAAGGCAACTGGTTGCTACCTACCTTATCTCAGGCAGATATTGACGCGCAAGTTCCTAGTCCACAAATCATTGACTAATGTTTGCTAGGCATTCAATTTTGATGCGATAAGCGCGTCAATTCTAATTACACCAAATAATACTTTACCCCTCGTAAGCAAGAGGGGTATTTGAAATAATAGGGTAGAGTCTACTAAAGTTAAAATGGCTGCAAATGCAGTGGGAACAGAAATTGTAGAATTGATTGCTACAGAAATACTAAAACTTTCTCAAAAACAATTGCATCAACCCACACATCTGAGTTGTAAATTAGTTCTCCCACTTGTTGATATCCTCGGCTTTTATAGAAAGACAAGAGCTTTAGGTGTGTCTTCACTCCATCCAACCGTACAGCAGAGTAACCGCACTCAATGGTAAGCTTCTCAATAGCTTGCATACACCATGTTCCTATCCCTTTGCCTTGCCAAGATGGAAGTATTGCTAGTTTATGTATATACACTGCCGGAACATCTGATATCTGCCAAAGAATGTTTCCATACTTGATGTAGCTCAATGGAACTGTTGTCATCATCTCAAGTGTGAAAGTGCCCACTAGGTTCTCGCCGACTGTAACGCCGTAAACCTCTTGCTCCATAGCATCGTGGAGCATTTGCTCAAGCGGATAATTTGGCGGCATCCAGTGACTCAAACCGAAGCGGTCTTTCATATCAAGACCGCAAGCCACCAAGATTTGGTGAAGGGATGGAACCTCAGATATGCTGGCGTGTTGGAGACAGAGTTGTTTGCTATCGCTAACCATAAACAGTTCCTCTAAAGACACATATTGCCTTACATAAAGTGGCTGCCCAGGCGTTCGGCATCAGATTTCCTCATGCTCCCTAGTAGTTTTTTCTATTTAAATCGCCAGTCACATGAGGAGGTTGATAGTTTTAGCTAATCTTTCAGCCATCAACAATATTAAATATATCCTTCTTCCGTCACTTTAGGGGTTTATATTTTGATAGCAACATTTTGACTGCGTTCGCATTCGCGTAGCGTCTCGTAGAGAAGCGTGCGCCAAAGGCGCTCTCGCTGGTTTGACTTCATGCTATCTTTACTATTATTCGACTTCCTCTTAACCGCGATACCTTCTCTACGAGAGGCTTCGCCAACGGTGAGCTTCTCTACGAGACGCTTCGCGAACGCTAACGCATCCACATTGCCATCAACACTTTTTGTGACAAATATTACTTACAAATCTCTTCAGTATTTTCTCATGAATGATTCCGGATTGCTATAATTTCATGATTATACTGGTGGATCATTACTATTTAAGAGTTGTTTTTTACTGCACTTCAGTTGTTTCCAAAGTAATTTAATCTGTTTGTAAGCCTCATTAGCCGAGAGCTTCCCATTGGTTTCTAAACTAGTGATAATGCCCACTTTTTGAGCAAATTGTTGTAAATTTGCATTAAACACTAAGTTTTCTGGCTTAACCTGACCATAGTAACGACTGCGAGGGGAAATAAATTTGTCTTTGTCTTGTTGATTAGGCTGTTGCATAATTCTAGTTCCGATTATGAACTTTCTCCTCATGATAGTCAATCTAGTTAAACTCAAGCTCTTTAAATAGTAATTTTTGCTTGAATATTTATTTAAGATTGTAGACCATAAGCTTTTCTCTAATATGGCTTATGGTCTACATTTATAATCATCTATGTTGTAAAAATTCTGAAAATTTTCACCTATTTATTTTGAAGACTTATGAGCTTGAATTTGGTCAAAAATAGCACCTTCATTAAAAAATTGCTGCTGAATCTTGTTCCATCCTCCTAAATCTTCAGCTTTAAACAGAGTTTTAACTTTAGGAAAAGTGCTACCCAGTTCTTTTGCAATCGTATTATTCACAGGGCGAAATCCTATTTTGGCAAATTCTCGTTGTATCTCTGGTGTGTACAGATATTGCACAAATGCTTCTGCAACTTTCCGAGTCCCGTGTTGCTCGACGTTCTTATCTACCACAGCAATTGGATTATCAATAGATATATTCACATCAGGGACAACATATGAGAACTTTTCGCCTTTTTGTTTTGATAAAATCATTTCATTTTCATAGTTGAGTAAAGCATCCCCTTGACCTTGTTTAAAGAACAATTCGCTGGTATTACGAGCGGTCTTGGGCAGCACAGGTACATTTTTATAGACTTTGGAAGTAAAATCTAATGCTTGCTTCTCATCGTGTCCAGTTTTTATTACGTAACCCCATAAACTCAGGAAGTTCCATCGCGCACCACCAGATGTTTTCGGGTTAGCTGTCAGTACGCTCACTCCTGGTCTTGTCAAATCTGTCCATGTTTTAATATTTTTGGGATTCCCCTCACGAGTAGCGATCGCACCTACGGATTGGGTCACAATTGCATTATTTGGTGCTTCTTTTTCCCAACCCGGTTGAATAAAACCTGTCTGAACCAGTTTGTCAATGTCAAGGCCCAGTGACAGATGTACCACATCAGCTGACAAACCATCAATCACATTTAGGGTTTGAGAACCAGACCCATCATAACTTTCGGTAAAAGTTAGATTTTGGTTATGTTCTTTTTTCCATTTTTCTCTAAATTGCGGAATAATGTGCTCGTATGCAGCCTTTGTAACTGAATAAGAAACAAATGTTAGGTTTAGATCACGACCTGAATTGGCAATAGTATTACCAGTTTTATCAACATTAGCCCCAGAACAAGCACTCATCAATATACTCAAGCTTACTCCCGCCAAAAATAGGGATATAAACCCCCAGTTTCTTATAGCTTGCCAAGCTTTAACAGTACGAGTGTGAATTTGTTTAGTGATATATGTGTTTAATTTCCAAGTATGCTGCCACTTGTTTCTCAAAATTTCCCTCCTCTATTAAATTCGGTAAGCCGAGAGACTTACTGTAGTTTAGAGGTATTATAAGATAGTTGCCACTAATTACATAACCTTTGGTTAATCTAAATTTAAACAAGTTATATAGAACTCCTATTTTATTTTTGAACAAGAGTCACTATGTATCTATCGGTTTTTTCTGTTCCCTGTTCCCTGTTCCCTCTCCACGCAAGTAAATTCAGGAATCAAACCGGATTCCTATATATGATTAGAGCCGTACTTTTTGACCTTGACGATACGCTCATAGATCACGATGCAGCATTAGGGATGCGGCAGGTGCATTGTTTGATCAGGTCATACCTTATGGCAAACATGAGTTGAAGGTGTTCATAGAGCAATGGATATCCTTGAACCGAAAGTGGTATAAAAAGTTCTTTGCAAAACAAGTCACGTTTCAGGAATCGGGCAGAGGAAAAGTGCGAGAAGCATTCTCGAAATACGGGTATCAATTTTCAGATACAGATGCTGATGCCTTGCTCTCGGAGTACTGGGAATATTACGTGAGTATGTGCCAGTTATACGATGATGTCGAAGAGTGTTTTGCACAGTTACAGAAATGCAAGATTGGGGTGGTAACAAACGGTCAGGAGGCGCAGTAGGTTGAAAAACTTAGACGATGCGGTATTCTGTCAGTTATGGATGTCGTTGTTACTTCAGAAGTGGCAGGATTTGCCAAGCCTGCGCCCCACATTTTCCAGTATGCTTGTGCCAAATTGGGAGTACAACAAACACAGAGCGTCTATGTTGGAGATAACGTTGAACTAGATGCGATCGCGGCCAAAGATGCCGGATTAATAGGAGTTTGGCTTAATCGTCTTCACCGGGATTTGCAGGCATCTCCTCGGATTATAAAACGAATTAATCGGCTGACTGAACTATCAGAATTAATGTTATAGAAGCTGGCATCAAGCCCAAACTAAACTGTATTGTTGATTTTTACCAAACATTACCGAATTTTGTTCAAGAGTCGGAACTCTCCTTACAAGAGGGATAATTTGATATTTGAAAACCACCAATTAAACCTCATCTAAGTTGAGAACCGTAGTTTTCGCCCTCACCCTAAATCCCTCTCCCATATCTGGGAGAGGGACTTTGAAATTCTGGCTCCCCTTCTCCCAAATCTGGGAGAAGGGGTTGGGGGATGAGGGCAAATCCTTTTGATCACAGAAGAACTACAGGTTTCAAGATAGACGTGGTTTAGCACATCATTTTGATTACAAATTTTTTAATGCTGTGACAGCAAAGAAGGTAGTTGATACATGGAGTAGAAGACTCGCGCTCCACAGTCTTCGAGTGAAGTAGCTTCACTCGGATTGGTGTAACCCAAGACTTTCATACCAGCTGCAACACCTGCACGCACACCCAAAACGCTGTCTTCTACAACGGTGCAATATGTAGCTTGAACTCCCATATTTTTAGCTGCATGTAAAAATAAGTCAGGTGCTGGCTTCCAACTTCCAATTTCATACGAGCTAAAGATACGTCCTTCAAATCGAGGTAGGAGATTAGTGACACGCAGCGCTAACTTAATTTTTTCGGGTGGGCCACTGGAAGCAACACAGATAGGTAAATTGATTTTGTCAAGAGCTGCCTCTATTCCTTCCACACTCAGCAGTTCACGCTCGAATGCCTCGGCAGTACGGACACGAAGCTGAGTTACAAAATCTTGCGGCATCATTTTTCCAAGCCTTTGCTGAATGACAGCAACACAATCAGCCATTTTGCAACCCTTGAATAATAAAATAGCTTCTTTAAGTTCCAGTGTAAGCCCTAACTCTGCGACAAATTGGACAAGAACGCGATTGCTCAATGTCTCGCTGTTTACCAACACTCCGTCACAGTCAAAAATAACCAGTTCTGTTCGCACTCGTATTCAAGTTCAAGATTAATTGGGAAATTTATAAGCTGCACTCGTCAAGATTATCAGAATCAAACTTCTTTTTGTATATTACAGTAAACCTAGCGATTTATAGTAAATTAAGGTAGAATTCTCTTCTCAACCAGTGTCTCTGATTAGTTTATGAACACTATCTACATTTGTGATTTAGATGGTACATTGCTTGGAGATAATGCAATTCTTTCTTCGTTCAGCAAGAAAGTACTTCATGAACTCTTGCATCAAGGACTACAGTTTACTGTAGCTAGTGCGCGCAGCGTCGTTTCTATGCAAGTGATGCTGAAGGGTTTGAATCTTCGTCTCCCGGTTATCGAATTTAATGGTGCTTTTATTTCTGATTTTGATTCTGGCAAACACGAAATCATTAATTCTATTTGTCCTAATGTAGTTGAAAGTATCTACAAACTTATTCTTGAGTTCGGCTGTGTTCCGTTTGTATCTAGTTTTAATGGCACGGAAGATTGCGCTTATTATAAGGATGTAATCAACGATGGTATGCGTTGGCATCTTAACGATCGCCTAATAAACAAAGACCGCAGATTGCGAGCAATTTCTGATTTGACGCATTCTTTTGGCGATCAAGTCGTTTGCCTAACAGTGATTGCTCATGCAAAGCAACTGCTCGAACTTCAAGCTGCGATTATTGAAAGACATGGAACTACCACAGAGACACACTTGCTCGAGAACCAATACTCTCCGGGGTGGTACTGGTTAACAATTCATGACTGTAAAGCTACTAAAGACCAAGCTATTCGGACTCTGGTAGAGAATTATGGGTTAGGCGAAAGTGAGATTGTGGTCTTTGGTGATCAAATTAATGACATCAAAATGTTCAAAATTGCCGCTCGTGCCATTGCAGTTGCTAACGCAGATGCTGAACTTAAGCGTTACGCCACATTAGTAATTGGCTCAAACACTGAAGATAGCGTCGTTAGATATATTCATCAGGATTGGTCAAACAGATGCGCTCTGAAGTTGCATTCTAATATCTGCTAGCACTCTAGTGATTGAAATTGCTTGGTCTCGTTTGGGAGTTATTAAATGACTGGGGTAATATTTGATCTTGATGGAACTCTTTGGAATATATCGAGTATATGTGCAGATGCCTGGAATCAAGCAATTCACCTTGCTAATATTCAGAGAACTCCGATTACTGAGGATGATATTTCTAGAGTAAGTGGTCTTCCTTTTATAGATTGTATAAAAAATATTTTTCCAGATTTAGTAGAGGAGAGTATTTTTAAAATTTCTCCTTTAATAGAAAAGTGTGAAAAGAAAGAGATAAGAACTAGAGGTGGGACTTTATATAAGGGGGTTTCGGAATATTTAGATACTTTGTCTGCTCAGTTTCCCTTGTTTGTAGTTAGCAATTGTGAGTATTGGTACTTACAGGCATTTCTTTCGATGCCTTTAAACAGTAGTAATACAAGCAAGATTTTTGGGGATATATTTATAGACTCAGAATGTTTTGGCAGAACTCAAAAGCCTAAAGCTGAAAATATTATTGCAATCTGTCAGCGCAATAGCTTGAAAAATGCAATATATATTGGAGATACAGAAAGTGATAGATTAGCAGCAATGAAAGCAGGAGTTGATTTTATTCACGTTACCTATGGATTCGGTTATATAGAATCAGAAAATATCAATAGCGCAGCTTCTTTTAGTGAAGTTGTAGATATGCTATTAAATATTATTAATCTCCCCTCGGTAGCTAAGGAAAGTATTACATCTAAGAACTGATTTACAATATTTTATTGCAATAAGCTTGTGCAAAATTAGCAAAAAAAATTACGATTATTAAAATTTTTTGTGTCTTTAGCTAATTTTCCCTAAATACCTAAACTTGATATTTATGAAGTATAAACTTATCCTTTTTGATTCAGACGAAACCCTGTTTGATTATAAGCGATGTGCTCGTGAAGCATTCAGTATCACTCTCTCCCATTTTCAAATTCCTTTTCTTAGAACTAGTTACTTTGAAGAGTTTGAGTCTATAAATATGGAAATATGGAATGATTTTGAATCGGGTAAAATATTACACTCCGCACTTTATGTAGAGCGTTTCAAACGATTTTTTTCTCTTAATAATATAGAATTAGATGCTAAACAGTTCAATGCTCAGTATCTAGATGTCATTGGGCAATTATCCTATCTGATTGAGGGAGCAAATGATATATGTAAAGCTCTGAAAAAATACTGTACGATGGTCATATTGACCAACGGTTTTCCTTCTACACACTATCAACGAGTAAAAAACTCACCTCTCTCTTTACTTATTGACAAAGTTGTAGCAACTTACGATTACGGTTATGCCAAACCTGATAAGCGTGTATTTGACATAGTGTTTAAACTATACCCACAGATTAGTCGAGATTCGATTTTAATGGTTGGAGACGGACTATATTCTGATGTTATGGGCGGAATAAATGCTAACATCGATACATGCTGGTTTAATCCTTACTCTAAACAAAACACTTTAGCAGTATTACCCACTTATATAATATCTAATCTTAGGGAAATTCTTCCAATTGTGTTAGCCGAATAGCCTATTATAAAAGTTTTATTGATTTGCCATACTTATTTTTATTACAGTTTACTGTAGCCAGTGTGTAACGTTGTTTCGATTCGGTTATGTAGAATCAAAAAACATCAAGAGCGCAGCTTCTTATCTGTGGAATTGAAAGTCCTTTTCCAGTTACCAAAGATGTGTTTATGGTTAAACCACTACAAGGTTATCAGGTAAAATATCGAGGAAAAGTTATTTACCCTCTAGCTTTTTATAAGGTTTAAAGATCCAAGAATATGGACAATAAATTTATGCTAGCTGCTTTAGCTCAAAGCAGAAAAGCTTTACCAGAATGCCTACCCAACCCACCAGTAGGTTGTGTAATCGTCCATTCTGGCAAGATAGTAGCAGCAGGATATACGCGTCCCCCCGGAAAACATCATGCTGAGGCTGATGCACTAACCCACATTCAAGGTCAAGATTTGCACTTTTTGCAAATGTACGTTACTCTTGAACCTTGTTCTTTTCAGGGACGCACACCCTCTTGTGCTTTGGCGATCGCTAAAGATCCACGCATTCAGGAAATATATGTCTCGATAGTTGATCCAGATCCTCGCAATAACGGTAAAGGATTAGATATTCTCAAAGAAGCAGGGAAAACACTTCATGTCGGGTTATGTGCTGATGAAGTGAATGCTTTTCTTCAACAATATTTATTAAAGTAATGAATTACCAATTATGATACCAGGATATCAACGGCGGGATAGCCCCTAAATTCTATTTATGGGGGCAATACAGTTTCTCTGCATACTCATATTGTGATAACCGAATGGCACGCTTGTTGTCATAGCTCATAACTTTTAACCCAAAAGTTTCTTGATTAGCGGCAATTTGCCCTCATAGGGAGCGTATCGCCATTTTAAATCCAGCCAGAATGAGTTTTGCAATACACTTTTATCATGGGAAAAAGTGTCAAAACTAGCTTTGCCGTGATAGTTGCCAATACCGCTATCTCCCACCCCGCCAAATGGTAAAGACGGGACACCAACTTGCATTACTGTGTCATTGATACAGACTCCACCAGAGGAAGTTTCTTGCAAAAGCGAGTTTTGCAGGTTTTTGTTTTGAGAAAATAAGTATAATGCCAAAGGTTTAGGTCGAGAGTTAATCAAGGCGATCGCTTCTGCAATGTCACTATATTCAATTATGGGTAGAATGGGGCCAAAAATTTCTTCCTGCATTACAGAATCTTCTAAGGAGACATTATCAATCACTGTCGGGGCAATATAACGCTCTGAAGGTTGAGTTTCTCCACCAATGATAACTTCACCATCTTTGAGAAAGTTAACCAACCTCTCAAAGTGTTTTTGACTGATAATCCTGGCATAATCAGGACTCTTTGCTGGATTATCGCCATAAAATTCTTTCAGGCATTTTTTCAGTCCATCTATTAAATCTTTTTTGATTTTTTTATTAACTAAAAGATAGTCAGGGGCGATACAAGTTTGTCCAGCATTAATAAATTTACCCCAAATAATTCGTCTAACAGTGTGTTCCAGATTAATGTCACTATCTACGATACAAGGACTTTTACCACCCAATTCTAAAGTAACTGGTGTGAGATATTTTGCTGCTGCTGCCATGATGATTTTGCCGACGGCTGTACCACCAGTAAAAAAGATATGGTCAAACTTTTCTGCAAGTAGTTTTTGACTTGCTTCCACGTCTCCTTCAACCACTGCAATATAAGCGGGGTCAAAATGTTTGGCAATAATTTCAGCGATGATATGGGAAGTATGAGAAGCTATTTCTGAAGGTTTGATAATTGCACAATTACCGGCTGCGATCGCACCTATTAACGGTGAGATAATTAACTGAAATGGATAGTTCCAAGGCCCGATAATTAAGACAACCCCTAATGGTTCTGGATAAATTCTCGCTGAGTAGGAAAAGAAATCAAAGGAAACGGCTGCTTTTTTGGGCTTACTCCACTTTTTAAGATGTTTTATGGCGTAATCAATTTCCTTAATTACGCCAATTTCTGTAAGGTAAGTCTCCAATTCTGGTTTATGTAAATCCGCTTGTAATGCCTCGACTATTGACTGTTCATGCTCAATAATTGCTTGCTTAAGATTTTTAAGTTGTTCAATCCGAAAAGTGACATCTTTAGTTTTGCCAGTTCTAAAAAACTCACGCTGATTCTGGATAATATCGCCAATGTTAGATAATTCAGTGGTAATCATTGTTTTGTCCCAGAAAAAACTATTTTATGTTATCGCTGCTATATCAGCATATTTGATTCGTCATTTTTTAGTATTTGACTTTATAATTAGAATATTTACTTTAAATTATTGGTACAGAGCAGTAAAGTTATAAATTATGAGTTATCAGGATAAAAAATACTATTATTCATAATTTTCTCATATTTTGGTGGGTAGTAGCACACTAAATACACTACCTTTGCCTAACTCAGAATTAAGCAGAATAATGCCTTGATGTGCCTCGACAATTCGCCGAGCAAGGTACAGTCCTAAGCCACTACCAGAACTTTTGTGGCTGCCTTGACGAAATCGTTCAAATATGCTTACTTGTTCTTCAGGAGGAATACCTGGGCCAGTATCCGCTATTTCAATTCTAATGTAGTCAACAGAATTAGATTTTTCAGAGAACTGAGATTGACTACTTTTGTCGAACTGGCGTTGAGAAGTAAAACCAATAGTAACAGATCCAGAATCGGTAAATTTGATCGCATTCCCGATCAGATTAGTGAATAGACGATGCAATTCTAAGCGATCGCCCATCACTGTGTTTGTGCTTGACTCCGAAGTTTTGTTTAGATTAATGGACAGTGTTTTGTCTTCAGCTAGAGGTGCCAATTCTCCAGTTACCTCCTCTATCAACCAGACTAGATTAACCGGTTGAAATGCCAAAGTTTTGCGCCCTGCTTCAAAGCGATAAACTTCCAATAAGGTATTGACCATAGAAAGCAGGTTGATATTGCTACGGGCCATGATGGCGATTACTTCTTGCATTTGTGGTGATAATGTTCCCAACGCTCCTTGCTGAAATAGCATCAACATCCGATCGGCCGCTACTAAGGGAGTGCGTAAATCGTGGGTAAGGCGGGAGACAAAATCTTCTCGCTGGCGGGCAATTTCATCACGTTCATCCATACTATGCTTTAAGCGCAGGAGCGATCGCACTCGTGCCAGCAATTCGTCTACTGTTACAGGTTTGCGGATAAAATCATCACCACCCAAGTCTAAACCGTGGGCGACATTGGGCGCATCGTGGGCAGTTATCAGCAATATGGGGATGTATTGCGGCAATTTCATCTCTTTGCGAATGTACTTGGTGACTTCGTACCCATCCATACCTGGCATGATCAGATCCAGCAGAACCAAATCAAAAGGAGAAGCTTTCAATTCTGCCAAGGCCGAAATACCATTTGCTGCGGTGCTAATCGTGTAACCTTCTTCCTGCAAAATAGTTTTAATCAAAAACACGTTATCACGAGAGTCATCGACAACTAGAATTTTGTCACCGCGAAAAGATTGTGAAGTCATATAGATGCAAGCTACAGGTTAAATAATTCGTAATACTTCTCTACGAGAGGCTGCGCCAACGGCTGCGCTCAGTACAAGTTCGTAATTCGTAATTAAAAATAAATTTTTAGGGAAACTGGTTTATTTAGGATAGTTTTTTTAGATGTTACCATTAGGTATACTTTCTCCGAATAAAAATTGTTTGTCAATAATTTCATATAAATGTATTTTAAAAACTACTTTACTTCCCTTTTTCACAGATACCCACAAGCTAATTTTGTAATTGTCAGATAGATAATTAGATATTATTCATTTCCCAAATAAGCTTCAATTACAGCCGGATTATTTCTGACAACTGCTGGTTCGCCCAAAGCAATTAATTGACCAAAATCTAACACAGCGATGCGATCGCACAAACCCATAACTAATGGTACATGGTGTTCTATAAGGATGATCGTCAAATTGAAGCGATCGCGAAGGCTACGAATAAATGCACTCAATTGCTGCTTTTCGTTGGGGTTCATCCCCGCCGCAGGTTCATCGAGAAGTAAGATTTGCGGTTTTAATCCTAAAGCGCGGGCAATTTCGAGCCGACGCTGATCGCCATAAGCAAAGTTTTTGGCTTTTTCGTCAGCGCGATCGCTCAATCCCACCAAATCCAATAAATCTAAAGCTTTTTGCTTAGTTTTCAATTCTTCACTTGGCGCTGGTGGTAATCCCAAAACTCCTGTAATCATATTACTTTTAGTGTGTAAATGTCGGGCAATTATCACATTTTCTAACGCCGATAATTCTCCAAACAAGCGGATATTTTGGAAAGTACGGGCGATACCTAAAGCAGCAATTTGATCAGGACGCCGTTGAGAAATTTCTGCACCTTGATAAATTAATTTCCCGCTAGAAGGGGGAATGAAGCCAGTAATCAAATTAAACAGTGTTGTTTTGCCAGCACCATTCGGGCCAATCAGTCCAAAAATCTCATGTTTATTTACATTAAAAGATACATTATTTACCGCCACTAAACCACCAAAGCGGCGAGTTAATGCTCTTGCTTCTAAGACAATATTGCTGTTAGCTGTTGGAATACTATGTGACATTTTTAGAGGTTGTTTGAAAAGTCTAATTTATTACTAGCCTTGGCGACTGGAAGTCGCACGCCAGGTGCTTCAAGTCAGCAAAGCCGCCCAACGCACTGGCTTGGCTACACAGACAAAACCCACACTTCGACCCTTCGGCGCAGGTGTTACCCTGAGCTTGTCGAAGGGCTCAGGGCAAGCAAGCTCAGTGACCGCCTCCTTGGGTTAAAAACCCTTGATTTTCTCTTAGTCCAAGCAGGTGGACTTTGTTTGTGTAGTAGCGAATTCTATAGAAATCATATTTGATTTCTGAAAAAATCTCGGTAGTCTTGTAGTGAACCGTCTAGGCTAAAATGTTCCAAAAAAATTGTAGGTTGGGTGGAGGCTTTGCGTAACCCAACATCCTGATAATCAGTTGGGTTGCGCTCCGCTCCACCCAACCTACGTCTACTGGAAGTCGCGGTTACACAGACAAAACCCTTGATTTTCTCTTAGTCCACGGAGGTGGACTTTGTTTGTTTGTGTAGTAGCGAATTCTATTCGCCTAATACTTTTCAAATATCCTCTTGTATATTATCTAGTTCACCTTTGGGTTTTGCGTCTTGGGAAAATATCTGGAGTAATTAGTCCTTGCGGGAAAAATATTGTACCTATTACTATTAGTAAACCAAAAATAATTAATCGACCATCTCGCAAAAATTGTGCTAACCAATTAGGTAAACCACCAGTATCAGCTAGACTTCGCAGAATCTCTGGTAAAGCTGTAAATACCATACCTCCGACTACTGGCCCTAAAAAAGTTCTCGAACCACCAATTAAGACAAAAGTTAAATATATAATACTGGCATCAAAAGTACCTTGACGCGCATTCCAGGTATTAAGGAAGTGAGCGCTAATTGCACCTACAACCCCTGCAAGCATAGCCCCTAGTGTAAACGCCAAAACTTTGTAATAAGTGGGGTTAATTCCCATTGCACCCGCAGCTAATTCATCTTCACGGATAGCTATAAAGGCCCTTCCAACACGGATGCGTTCTAAACGATAAAGCAGCACCATACTAATTAATAGTAAGGGTAAAGCAATCCATAAATATTCAAGTTGTGTATGGAAAGGTTGAGGAATGCCAAAAATCCCCACAGCACCGCCTGTAATATCCAAATTGAGGGAGATGACGCGCAGAACTTCCACAAAAGCGATAGTAGCGATCGCTAAATAAATTCCTCGCAATCTCAACGCTGGAATTCCCACTATTACACCCAACAAACCACAAATTACACCAGCAATTAACATCTCCAATAACAACAAGGGAATCGGAAATAAACTACTGCTAGATGTCAAAACTTTTGTAGATAAAATTGCTGCAATATACCCACCTAGAGCATAAAATCCGGGACTAGCTAAAGACAATTGTCCTGTCATTAGCGGTAAGTAAAGCGATAACCCTAGTAGCGCCCCCAATACCATAGAGACAATTAGAGAACCGTAAGTAGCAAAAAAATCAGCCATTTGAAAACATTTTGATTAAGCTTAATCAAACTATCGCTTTTATTAACTATAGCGGTTCTCAATTGCATGGAATACAGACCTAACTTCCAGCCTCTTCCCTGCATTCGCGCAGCGTCTCGAAGAGAGGGAAGGGGAGTAAGTTCAAAGCCTCTCTGCTTTTAGGAGAGAGGAATGGAAGTGAGGTCAAAGTGTATTGCATCCAAACAACAACTCCTATATTAAGCTGTTAATATTTGCTCTGCTGTCAGCGCGAGTTCAGGAAAAGTTTGTGACACAATTCGTTCTGAACCTCTAAACTGTGTGCGTTGGTATTTTCCCTCAGCATCTAATAGAAAAACAAATACAGCCGGAACTTTTGGATTTCCTAAATACTCTCTTAGACCAATTGCTAAATAATCTACAATCCAATATTCTGTAATACCTAAACGTTGATATTCATCTAATTTATCAATGTAGTCATCTTCCCAATTAGTTGATGTTACCTCTATAGCTAACTGGATGGGTTCTTCAAGCGCAGAGTAAGCAGAACAATTTAAGCGCCATCTATCTTTATCTATGACACTTACATCTGGCTTGCGTCCTTGTTCTATTCCATTAGCAGTTATAGTTTTAAATACTGCTGTATTTTTTACTACGTAATTCAGATTTAGACGTTTAATTTCATCTTTGAAAGAGTCAGCCGTAAAGTCAGCGACATCATCATGATTTCTGGTTGCACGCACTTCGACAATTTCTGCATCTACAAGTTCATATAAACCTTCCTCTGGATACTCTTCCAAAAATTGGTCAAAAGTTAATTTTTGTTTTGTGTATGTTTTCATAGCGCTACGTCTCTTTAAACTTTCTGAATAAATCGTCGTCCTAGCAAACCTTGGGGTCTAACTAATAACATGATAAACAAAATCCCATAGGCTACTGCATCTTTATATCCAGAGTATTCGGCGGGTACAAACGCCTCCACTAATCCAATTAACAAACCTCCCAACACTGCACCGGGAATACTACCTAAACCACCTAAGACAATTACCGCTAAACCTCGCAACCCAAAAGCAATGCCGAAATATGGCCCGGCAATACTAACACTAGAAGCAACTAAAGTTCCTGCTAATCCTGCTAAAAAACTACTGATGAAGAATGTTAGGATGATAAAGCGATCGCTATTAATTCCTAACAAACTAGCTGTAGTTGGATCTTCTGCGATGGCCTGCATTGCCTTACCATATTTAGTGCGATTGATAAAATAGGTAAGAATTCCCACAATCACCACAGATACAGTAAAAATTACTACCTGAACACTGCGAATCGGAATTGGATTTTCTGGACTACCAAAGTTAATCGCAGGTGGCAAATTACCATAAGTATTTGCGGGGTATGTATAACTTTCTGCGCCGACTAAATACTGGATTAAATTCACAATTACCACTCCTACTCCCAGGCTGGAAACAACAGTTAGTAAGGAGTCAGATCCTTGAAGCCGCAAAGGTTGAAAAGCAACGCGTTCTATTACTACCCCTACCAATCCCGCCAAGGTACTTGCTAAAATCAAGGATATAGCAAAAGGTAATTTTATCGGCAAGGCTGCATTAGCCAATAAGCCATTAAATCCAAAGTTACCACCCATGAGTGCATAAGTAAAATATGCACCCAAGGTAAAAATCGCGCCATGAGCTAAATTAATGATGCCCAAAATGGAATAAACTAAGGTATATCCTAAAGCAAAAATTGCATAGACACTACCGATGGATAACCCATTTAATAATTGCTGCAAAAATAGATTTATATTCATGTTGCAACTATTTTAGAAATGTGAATTTACCTTGACTACCGTCTTTTGCCATCTTGATTTGGGCTACATAAAAATCTTTTTGAATAACTTCACCTATAGGAGTAAAACCAATTTCACCCAGTGGTGTATTGTATGTGCCGACAAGTATCTGTTTATTTAATTCTGTCCGCAATTCTGGTAACTGTAATTTGTTGACTTTGCTCTTTTTATCTAAAGCTTGGAGGGCTTGGACATAAACTTGTACTGCTGCAAAAGCTTGGGCGCTAAATTGGGGTGGTTCTTTTTTGTATTCGTCATTATAGGCTTTGCGAAATGCGGCGTTAATTTCACCTGGATGTTCTGGACTGTAAGCTTGAGCAATCAATACGCCATCACAAAGCGCCTTACAAACTGGCAATATATTCGATGTATTTAGACCATTACCACCAACAATTAAGCCTTTATAACCCAGTTCGCGCAGTTGTCGGACTAAATTACCACCATCAGCAGCCAAACCAGAAATAATCACCAAATCTGGTTTAAGATTAATCGCATTAGTCGCTTGGCTTTGAAAATCTGTATCACTGGTTTGGAATTTTTGTACTGTTACCAATTCTAGCCCTTGATCTTTAACTGTTTGCTGAAAAATTTCCGTTTCTGACTTGCTAAAAGCATCATTTTGAGCATAGAAAACTGCGACTTTTTTAATTTGGGGATTTTGCTTTAGTGCAGCTTTCACCGAATTAGGCGCGACAATGGAAACTGGTGCAGAAACACGAGCAACGTAATCACCAATTTCGGGAATGCCTTTAGCAGTATTCGATGGTCCAATAATTGGTACTTTTGCACGATCGCCAATGGGGTCAGCACTAAAGGCTTGCTGTGATAAAGTTGGCCCTACAATCCCAATCACTTTATCTTTGTTAATTAAAGTTTGAAAAGCGTTAATTGCCCCGGCTTCATCCCCGCTAGTATCTTGAAACACCAATTTAATTGGTGTGCCATTAACACCACCCTTACTATTGAAATACTTCTCGGCAAGTTTGGCTCCAGCAACTTCTTCTTGACCTAGTAATGCCACATTGCTAGTTTGAGCAACGGCAATACCGATGGGAATAGCACCCGACGATGTGCCTGTTGTGGCTGCTGTATTAGTTGCAGTGTTATTTGTGGTACTACTCGGACTATTAGTTGGAGAATTTGTCACAGTCTTAGTGCCACCACCACAGCCTGTTAGTAGCAAAGCGCAAGTCGATAATAATGCTGTTGTCCGAGCGATCGCGTTGTTCATCGTTGAATAATCATGTAGTTATTAGATATTCGGCAAAAGGTAATGATAAAGTCCATAATCTGCAAACAAAATGGCGCAGATTTAGACTTTGGCACGAATTCTATTAAATCATTCTTATTTCACCATGCAAAGAGAAATATTCAAAGTGTTTGTAAATACAAATCAGAGGAATGGCACGCGCGTTAAGCGTGAGCGCTGTCAAACTTAGGTCTCTCAACTCATGCAGCCGATTAGCGGCGGAGTATTAGAGTAAGTTGATGCATGATTTGTTTAGACTTAAACCCTAATATAAACAAAGTTTTCCCTAAATTTTACCTAAAGTTTACTTTTGTAGAGTCTAATTCTACCAGTGTTGAAGCTACAGCTAATAATAGCAGTTCTATTGCGCGAAAGTTCTGAGTTTTAACTGGATAATGTAAAGGTTTGTAACTAATTTCTGTAGCTCCTAGAACTGAAACTGAATTCAAAATAGGCGCGTGGTTTCATCGTAGAATACCAGTCAAACTGAAAGGAAAATTCAAGAGTTACAACTTTACATCTGTTGAAATCTTTCCAACAAAACACGGAGCAGTATTAAGGAGAAAGACATTAGATTCTATGAAAAGGAAATTTACAATTTTAGCAGGGACAACATCGGTAATTTTATCCCTGGTAAGCCAACCAGTTCTTGCAGTTTGGAGTGGGCCTCAGGGTTTAGGAGGTCTAGCCACCTCAAATCCTAGTTGTGCTTCCTTAGGTGCAAATCAGGTTATCTGTGCTGTCCGAGGAGGCGATAATGCACTTTATGTGAATCGGTTTAATGGCGGTTCGTGGAGTGGGTATCAGGATCTAGGAGGTACATACGTCTCAGCTCCTAGTTGTGCTTCCTTAGGTACAAATCAGGCTATCTGTGCCGGTCTAGGAACCAATAGAGCACTTTTTGTGAATCGCTTTAATGGCAGTTCTTGGAGTGGGCCTCAGAGTCTGGGAGGTCTAGCCACCTCAAATCCTAGTTGTGCTTCCTTAGGTACAAATCAGGCTATCTGTGCCGGTCTAGGAACCAATAGAGCACTTTTTGTGAATCGGTTTAATGGCATTTCCTGGAGTGGGCCTCAAGGTCTGGGAGGTACATACGTCTCAGCTCCTAGTTGTGCTTCCTTAGGTACAAGTCAGGCTATCTGTGCCGGTCTAGGAACCGATAATTCACTTTTTGTGAATCGGTTTAATGGCATTTCCTGGAGTGGGCCTCAGGGTCTGGGAGGTACATACGTCTCAAATCCTAGTTGTGCTTCCTTAGGTACAAGTCAGGCTATCTGTGCCGGTCTAGGAACCGATAATTCACTTTTTGTGAATCGGTTTAATGGCATTTCCT
>NZ_JBTYKD010000026.1:0-4392 GCF_054880495.1 Nostoc sp. | reverse complement strand
CACGAGAGCCATGTAACAAAAGGCTCTCGTGTCGCCCACCCCACAATAAATAGTTGGATATTTTGTTATTTGGAAGTCCCTAATTCCTAATGAGGCTCTCTACCAGACGCTGCGCGTAGCATTGCTAAATCAGTAATTTCAATATCAACAGCTAAAATTTTGATTCAACTATTCTTACCCAACTTAGTAAGTAACTGCCGAATCACAGAGGCATCCTCGGCATCAGGAACTTTTGCTAAATAATTTTGTAAGTCGTTTATAGCTTGGGGGTAGTAACCAAGTTGATAGTAAATCAAACCGCGATCGCGCAATTCTAAAGTTAAATTAGGAAACAGTAACAAAATTCGTTCAATCGCTCCTAGCGTTTTTTCTAAATCTTGTTGTTTGATATAAATAAATTTTAAATTTGTCAGCATCCGTGCCAAAAATTGCCGATGACTGACTACGGCTAAAAATTCTGCTTGTAGCGTCACAGGTTGCTGATAAAGTTGAGACAGTCGTTCCTCGCAATCTTGAGCAAATATTATTTCACCACCATTGAAAGCATCCACAAAAATTTCTATATCTGGAATATCCGGGCGAATCAGAAAATGTCCTGGCATCCCCACACCAACCATCGGAAAATCAATCCGGCGGGCGACCTCCAGGTAAACCAGCGCTAAGGTAATGGGAATCCCCACTCGTCGGTCAATTACATCATTTAAAAAGCTGTTGCGCGGGTCGTAATAGTCAATTTTATTACCAGAAAACTTTAAATATTCGTAGAGATACTGATTAATGCTTTGAACTATCCGCAAAGGATATCGGGAAGAAGGCAGGCGTTCTTGAAGCTCCCATGCCATTGTCTGGAGAGCATTGAGGTATTCTTCTGGATCTAGGTTGGGATATTCTTCTTGTGCAATATACAAAGCTGCCTTTGCTAGGTCAATGTGTTCGTCAGACTGCTGAATCTCCTGGTAAAAATATTGTCGTGCTGACGAGAAATTCATAATGGTGTTGCTCGGTGGAAGTGTGAAGATGAAGCGAGAGCGGCTGGGCTGAACTTAAAACAGTTTTTTGTACCTATTTTGATATTACCCTAAGTTTTTAACGGGTCGCGGAAGTCCCCATCTTCTCTGCGAGACGCTACGCGAACAAGGTATTCCTAAGATGGGGATTGTGAGTGGGTGATGAACGCGAACAGCGTCACGAAGTGAGGATTGCATCTGGAATTGATTTTTTACAAAGTAAAAAATCAATTCCATAATTTTACCTCAGCTACAGGTGATCTCTTTTTCAACTACGTCTTTGCCTCGGAAGAATACAACGAATACGCTAATTCCCCATTTACAGCAGAAATCATGTATTTGAACCACATCTGTCGTAGGGGCACAGCAATGCTGTGCCCCTACCGCGTGGTCTATTTACCTGAAAATAGCTGTAATGACGTGTTTGGCTTTTTCTTGGATGGGGTTAACATTGCTCTGCTTGCTGGAACCACTACGCCAGTTTCTATTAATAATGTCAATGGTGGCAACCCATTAGGAACTAACGCCCAGAATTCTCAGTTCTTTATCAATAATGCTCCATCAGATGGCAGTCCATTCTTCAATCTTCAATATGATGGTTTCACTAAAGTATTTACTGCTAGCGCCAAAGGGCTGAGTGCTGGAAACCATACCATTAAGCTGGCAATTGCAGATGCAGGAGATACTATTCTTGATTCTGCTGTGTTTATTCAAGGTGGTACTTTCTCTGGTGAACCACCAAAAAGTGTTCCCGAACCCACTACTATGTTGGGGATTTTAGCATTCGGTATCTTTGGTGCAACTTCATCCCTAAAGCGTAAACAGCAAAATAATACCGCAGCTAAAGGCTAAATTTCTCCTCAGGTTATTTCGATATCTGTTGTGTCTGCGATCGCCAGACACAGCATTTTTTTGTGTTGACACACATAACTCTTGTACAGTAATAAGGAAAAATTGCAGCTATTTAAGCGGGTTGAACCAAAGCGGACGTGGCTAAAAAATGAGATTGGTGAAAAGCTAGGGTGTATGCTGGATGAAGAAAAAGTATCTGTACGTCCAGTTACACTAGTCAGGATGAGGGTTACAGCCAAAGCCCACCAGCTGATTTTTAAGGAATTACTAAGGGAGTTATGTCCCCGTCCGGTGCTAGAGTGAAAGGTGACATTGCTTAAATTTATGTCTTCTCAGACCTGATCTAAAATCTAGCTTCAATCATTAGGCGCAGCATGGTCACAACCGCAGAAAAAACAAACATTGGTTACATTACCCAAATCATTGGCCCAGTTGTAGACGTTAAATTTCCCGGCGGGAAATTGCCAAAAATCTACAACGCTTTGAAAATCACTGGCACCAACGAAGCTGGACAGGAAATCAACCTGACTGTTGAAGTACAGCAACTGCTGGGCGACAACCAGGTGCGGACTGTTGCGATGAGTTCCACCGAAGGCTTAATGCGCGGTCTGGAAGTCAGCGATACAGGCGCTTCCATCAGCGTACCAGTTGGAAAAGCCACTTTGGGTCGGATTTTGAACGTCCTTGGCGAACCTGTGGACAACAGGGGACCTGTAAATGCTGAGGCAACTTTACCCATCCACCGCTCTGCTCCCAAATTTACTGACCTGGAAACCAAACCTTCGGTGTTTGAGACTGGGATTAAAGTTGTTGATCTCCTCACTCCCTATCGACGCGGCGGCAAGATTGGTCTGTTTGGCGGTGCTGGTGTTGGTAAGACCGTGATCATGATGGAGTTGATCAACAATATCGCTACCCAGCACGGTGGAGTATCCGTTTTTGCTGGCGTGGGTGAGCGCACCCGTGAAGGTAATGACCTCTACAACGAAATGATTGAATCTGGGGTGATCAATAATGATAACCTCAACGAGTCAAAAATTACTCTCGTCTACGGTCAAATGAACGAGCCACCCGGAGCAAGAATGCGGGTTGGTCTTTCGGGATTGACAGTAGCAGAGTACTTCCGGGATGTGAACAAGCAGGATGTGCTGCTGTTTATTGACAACATTTTCCGGTTTGTCCAAGCAGGTTCGGAAGTGTCGGCGCTACTAGGTCGGATGCCCTCAGCAGTAGGATATCAGCCCACATTGGGAACCGACGTGGGTGAACTGCAAGAGCGGATTACCTCGACTACAGAGGGTTCGATTACCTCCATTCAGGCAGTGTACGTACCTGCAGATGACTTCACCGACCCCGCACCTGCTACCACCTTCGCCCACTTGGACGGAACAACAGTACTGTCTCGCGGTTTGGCAGCTAAGGGAATTTATCCCGCAGTTGACCCCCTTGGTTCAACTTCCACCATGCTCCAGGCCAACATTGTCGGTGATGAACACTACAATACTGCCCGGGCGGTGCAATCAACTCTGCAACGTTATAAAGAACTCCAAGACATTATCGCCATTCTCGGTCTAGATGAATTGTCTGAAGAAGACCGTCTAATCGTAGCGCGGGCCCGGAAAGTTGAGCGTTTCTTGTCGCAGCCGTTCTTTGTGGCAGAAGTATTCACCGGTTCTCCTGGGAAGTATGTGAAGTTGGAAGATACGATCAAAGGGTTTCAAAAAATTCTGTCTGGAGAGTTGGATGCTCTGCCAGAACAGGCTTTCTACTTAGTTGGCGATATTAACGAAGCGATCGCTAAAGCGGAAAAAATCAAAGGTTAGTCATTAGTCAAGAGTCATTAGTCATTGGTCATTGGTCATTAGTTCAAGTGCTAATGGTTAATGGCTAATGGCAAGGGACAACTGATAAAGGACATAGACGCCCTTTAGGCGGCTTCGCGTAGGGTAGGACAAAGGACAAAAGACAAATGACATTAACCGTTCGTGTAATTTCCCCAGATAAAACAGTCTGGGATGCCCCAGCTGAAGAAGTCGTTTTACCTAGCACTACTGGTCAACTAGGTATCCTAAGTGGACACGCACCACTTTTAACCGCCCTGGATATTGGTGTAATGCGAGTCCGTGCGGCTAAAAATCAGAATTGGCAAGCGATCGCTCTTTCGGGTGGCTTTGCCGAAGTTGAAGACAATGAAGTGACAATTCTGGTTAACGGCGCTGAACGTGGCGACAAAATTAACCTCGAAGAAGCCCGTGCTGCTTATAATCAAGCACAAGCGCGTCTGAATCAAGTGACAGCAGGCGATCGCCAAGCCCAAATCCAGGCAAACCAAGCCTTCAAACGCGCCCGCACTCGGTTTCAAGCGGCTGGCGGTTTGGTTTAATTTAATTTCTATTTCAAGTTTGTAGGTTGGCCAATGTCCAACCTACAAAATGTTTATTAAACCTCATCTAAGTTGAGAACCGTAGTTTTCGCCCTCACCCTAAATCCCTCTCCCATATCTGGGAGAGGGACTTTGAAATTCTGGCTCCCC